>CAJOQZ010000044.1 GCA_905236585.1 uncultured Lachnospiraceae bacterium | reverse complement strand
GAAGCGGAAACCGGCGTTCCCCGGGCGGTGATTGATGATTTTCTGCGAAAAGGACGGTTAGAGATCAATGACAACTCTCCTGTCTTCCTCAAATGCGAAATATGCGGAAAAGATATCAAGTTCGGACGGATCTGTCCTGTCTGCGCGAAGAACAAGGTCAGCCGTATGCGAGGGTATCTGGTGGATGAGGTAGGAGAAGAACCCATCCTCGAAAGAAAACCAATCGGAAAGATGTATACCCGGAAAAGTAAATAAAGAAAAAAGCCTTACCGGTTATGATTCGTAGATACCGGCAAGGCTTTCTTTTTGTAATGGAAAAGTCAATGCGTCACAAACGTCTGTACCCAATGAAATTTGAATGTGGAATCCGGGTCGTAATAACACCCGACGGCGATCCCCGTAAACTCGGGACGAACGATATTCGCATAATGCCCTGCCGAATTCATCCAGCCTGTCATCGCCTCTTCCGGCGTAATCTGTCCGCCTGCAATATTCTCTCCGGCGCCGCTCGGAATCGGCATAATATTGTACTCCCCAAAGAGCGAATACCACGGCGACCCGTTCGGACGCGTATGCTCCGGATGCCCGACAATCTCCATTGCGCGGATATTAGCGACCTGCTGAGCGCCGCTGTCCCAGACTAATTGTGTCAGCCCCAGTTTGGCACGTTCTATATTCACGAGTTCTATGATTTTATTCTGATAAGACGTGATATACCCCGCCTGTCCGCCTGTCTCCTGCATCACAACATCGGAAACGGCTGCGGTCGTCTCTTCGGATTTGGGGGCGAGATCATAATACTTGGTCGGATTGCCGTTCTCATCCGTCGTCAGATTCGCCGGCTCCGACTGCGTGATCACAAGATCTACCGTTTCGCTGACCTGTATCTTGCCGCCGGAAGGCTCGCTCTCTTCGACGGTCTCTTCCGCAACCTCCTCGGGCTCGTCAGGCTCCTCTTCTTCTACGTGGGAATCGGACGCAACTACCGTATCGTCGCCTTGCTCATCCTTCGCAATCGAAATATTATACAAGGACTCTTCCACGCCATCCACGGCACGCTCGATAACCGTTTCGAACAGATCCCCGTTGTCCGCCAAAAGAGGCTCAACAGGTACGGCATCTTCGCTTAATACCAACGCCGTCTTGCTGCCGTCTGACGCACCAGAACAAGCACCGAGGACAGATGCCGCAAGTAAACATCCAAACAGGGAAATGATTCGAACACGAATATTATGCATTCTGCGATTGCTCATCAAGAACTCCTTCTTCACACGTCACTTATTATACTCGTCGGATTTTAGAATTGCAATCAAAAAAGCGGCTTTGCGAAAAAAAATTCGCAAAGCCGCAAATTGGCGCATTATCAAGCGATTCTTACTCTCCCGCCATGCGTAAATTTACCACAGTCGGCACCATCTGTTCACCTAAGCCCTCTCCTGCTACCGCGCGAAGTTCATTGATAAACGAGTTCTGTGCCGTATCAACATCCATTTCCAACTGCATCTCGCAGGTTTCCTTGTTGAAAACCACATACGCGTGAACGCCTTTGACATTATCCACCGGCGAAAGGATTCGCTCCAACGCGCCCAAGTCATAATATCTGCGTCCCTTGGAACCATCCGTTAAAACGATCCGACCGCTGTTCTCGAGGAAATCAATCCGACCGTCCGGCAAAATCCGTGCCGTGATGCCGGTATCATAGAGAATATGCCCGCGCTTTTCAGGATGCTTGAACGTATCAAGACATACCTTTGGTTCCTTGTCTAAGATATACAGCCTTCCCCATGCGCCGATCGGCTTCTTGTAGAACATATCATCCATTACGTAAGCCGCGACTTCTTCCTTTTCATCCGCATCCTCGAAAAACGCCGTACCGGCTTCTTTTGCCAGTTCCCCAGCCGTTACACGATAATGATGCGGGAAAAGTTCGTCCGGGATATGCTTCTTTAAGCGCCGCGCCGAACGTTCCTCTTCCATCGCCATCGCCCGAACGATCGCCTCGTAACAGTCAACGAAAATCTCCATGAGTTTGTCGTCAAAACGATTCCTCCAATAGCGCAGTTCAACATAATATCCCTGTTCGTCCGTCATCACCTGCATATGGAACGGCAAAGAATCCAACTGCAGATGTACCTGCTCCGCCGGTGCGTCTCCTACCGTCGGGATACGGATGATGTCCGCCTGGTACTGGAAGAACATTTCGCCTTCCCTTGACATCGGTCCCATATTTTTCATCGTGTCCATGATCTGTCTGCCGCTGCGTTTTAACAGGTCTACCGTCGTTTCGTGCGGCACCACGTTGTAACGGGTAAAGTATGTCAAAAACAGGCAGCCCGCCAGCCGTCTCCACCTGCCATCCGTACGACCGCTGTGGATCGAGCAGGAGAACAAATCCTTCTCATCCGAGAACAGTCCCACGGTATAGTTAAACGCAGTAAGGAACAGCACGTTCTCCGAAACGCCCATACGGTTGCAGAAATACAGGATCTCTTTTTTCACAAGATTAAAGCGACGACGTACGACGCCGTTGATGGGCACGCTTAAGTCCTCTTTTTCTTTTTTGTTCAGGATGCTGCGCTCCAGGCGAAGCCCTTTGAAGAGGTTGTCGTAATAATCGCCGATCCGTTTGCGGATGCCCTGCTCGTTCCGATGCAGTTCGTCAATGATATACTCATAGAAAGTATAACTTTCTTCCTCAATCGGCTCGCCGCAATACGCTTTGTTCAGATCCTCCAGCAGAATATTCATTGTCATGCCGTCCCCAGTGATATGGGAAACGTCAAACAACAGATATTTTGCCGTCGGCGTCCGAAACAGCCGGATATGGAACAGATCATCCTCTTTCGTATAAGCAAACGGCACTAATATCTCATCTTTTAACCGTTCCCAATCCTCATCCGTAATCTCTTCGATGGGCGTAACTACCTTGCGCGAATCGTCACGGAAATACGCAAGGTACCCCGTCTCGTCGGGATAAATCTTGCCCTTAACGCCGGGATGTGCATCTAAAACCGTCGTAATCGCCGCCTGCAGCCGATCCATATCGATGGAATCATCCAATTTGAATGTAAACGGCAGGTTGCCTGTCGTATTGCCGCGAATGACATAGCCGAAATACATCATCATTGCCGTCAGCGGATATTTTTCACGTACCGAGTAATCGATGCTTTCCGCCTCTTCTTTTTCAAGAAGCAGTTGCTCGATCTTCTCCACCGAAGTCGCTGACATCAATTCATTATAGGAGATTGCGCGGTGCAGTTTCGCCTCAAAATCCTCAATGATCATAAATGCACCCATGGAGTCAAGCCCCTGCTCGAAGAGATCCTCATCGATGCCGAAATCCGTTTTCCCAAGTACGGCGGAAATGATATCGAAAATATCCTGCTGCAAATCATTCTCGGGATGCTTAATCGTCTTCGCACGTTCGTCTGCTTTTTCCTTGTCATCGAAGAACTTCGTACGGATAATCTTTTTCGAGGACGTCTTCTCAAACGGGTCCTTTCGCACCGTCACATCCGCAATCCGCGAATAGGTCGGCAGATTCTCGTTGTGCTTTTCAACAAGTTTCTTTACTTCCCCCTCGATATCGGCAATCCCGTGAACCTGCGCATATTCATAATTCGGATAGATCTCGCAGACGATTTTCTCGCCTTTGCCGTATACCAAAACATCCGTAACCAAAAGATCCTGATCGAACATGTTCTCGATGCCTTCCGGCGAAACATTTTCCCCGTTGGCGAGAATGATCAAGTTCTTCTTGCGTCCAGTCAAATACAAAAATCCGTCGTCATCGAGATAACCGAGGTCGCCGGTCCGTAGCCAGCCGTCTTCCGTGATCGTCTCTTTGGTCTTCTCTTCGTCCTTATAATAACCCATCATAACAGACGGGCTCTTGACCTGAATCTCACCGTCTTCAATCCGCACTTCACATCCGCGAACCAAGTACCCGATGGACTCGACCTTATCCTCCCTGTCATAATCCGGTACGGAAATCTTCGGCGAGCACTCGCTCATGCCGTATCCCTGACCGATCCGAACACCGACTTCCTTAAATCGCTTCGCGATATCCGGCGCCAGATAACCGCCGCCGCTTGCAATCTTCGTAAGCCGGGAACCCCAGACCTGCTTTTTCACTTCTTCCAGCGACAGTTCGGGATGCTGGGTTCTAAGAATCGTCACGCGGTTGATCATTGCCTTTAACATGGCGGGAACCGCCCGTAAAAACGTGGGCTCGAACAACTGCATATCGGCGAGCATCCGGCGCACATCCCGGCTGATGCACAGCGTATTGCCATAACGCATTACCATGAATATATCGCTGTTGATACAGAACACATGATGCACGGGCAGAATCCCCAGAACCACTTCTTCGCCGGGGTTTTCGTTGTCGCTGCAAAATGTGTTGTCAATTTCATTCGCATGCGATAACATGACGCCCTTGGAATCACCGGTCGTTCCGGAAGTAAAAATGATAAACGCCATCTGCTCCGACGTGACATTCGTCGTGAAGTCGCTTCCGTCTGTTGAAGCCATGATATCAATGATATTTTCGATATAGGACATCTCCTGCAAGCAGATTGCCTGATGGATAAAATCACAACGCTCCATAATGTAGGAAGCCTGTGACCGAAATTCCCAATCGTAAAACAGAATATCGGTGTCCGCTTTTTCCAAATTCTCCATCAAACGTTCTTTAGAGAGTTGGGTATCCATGGGGATCGCAACGCCTCCGGCGCTGACGGTGCCTAACATGGCGCATAAATATTCATAACTGTTATGCCCTAAGAGAGCGACATGCAGATCGTGCCCCCATGCCTGTCCTTCCTTTTGAATGAACGCTGCCAGCCTCTTCGCGTCGGTTACAAACTGCGCATACGTTTTTTCATATACGACCTCGTCTATCGCGTAACGCAAAAAGACCTTGTCGCCGTATAGATTTCCGGCGTTGATAAGCAGGTCGTACAAGGTTTTGGTGTCTTGCGGCTGCATTTTACCGTTTAACTTAGCGATCATATGTAATATCCCCCTTCGTATGTTGATATGATTGCGAAACTGTTCGGGCGTCTGAACAATTTTTGAACTGCCAAACTATATTTTGAAAAAGGAGGGATATAAGATACCCGTATTCCTATATCCCTCCAAAGTACACTTAGTTGTGTAAACGCAAGATCCTATTCATAAATATAGGCATCCCGTGCAAATTACGGATTGACGACCTTGCCGAAATCCGGCTTTAGAGACGCGCCGCCAACGAGTCCGCCGTCGATATCCGGCTTGGCAAGCAGTTCCGCCGCATTATCCGCGTTCATGGAGCCACCGTACTGGATACGGATTGCATCTGCGGTAGCCTGATCGTAAATCTCCGCCAGACAGTCACGGATCGCTTTGCATACTTCCTGCGCCTGATCGGAAGTCGCCGTCTTGCCGGTGCCGATCGCCCAGATCGGCTCATATGCGATAACAATTTTCTTCGCGTCATCCGCCGAAATGCCGACCAGATCGGACTTGATCTGGAAGCGAATCCAATCGATCGTAACGCCCATCTCGCGCTGGTCTAACGACTCGCCGCAGCAAAGGATCGGAATCAAACCCTTCTCTAATGCTTTCTTTACCTTTTTATTCAAAAATTCGTCTGTCTCCGCAAAGTATTCGCGGCGCTCGGAGTGACCGATAATAACGTATTTTGCTCCCGCATCAAGGATCATATCCGCCGAAATCTCACCGGTATACGCACCGGAATCCTCAATGTAAAGGTTCTCCGCGCCGACTTCGATATTCGTCCCCTTTACGGCATTCACTACCGGAACGAGATCGACTGCCGGTACGCAGAATACCACATCAACATCATCATTTTTTACCAACGGGATCAATTCTTCCGCTAACTTTACTGCTTCGGAAGGCGTCTTATTCATCTTCCAGTTGCCGGCAATTATTTTTCTTCTGCTCATTTATATCTTCCTTTCTTATTTATCGTTAGCCGCTACTACGCCCGGTAATTCTTTGCCTTCCAAGAACTCAAGCGATGCTCCGCCGCCGGTTGAAATATGACTCATCTTATCACCGAATCCCAACTGGTTGACTGCCGCTGCGGAATCGCCGCCGCCGATGATCGTCGTCGCATCCGTATCCGCCAACGCCTGCGCTACTGCCTTCGTACCCTTCGCTAACGTCGGGTTCTCAAATACGCCCATGGGTCCGTTCCATACAACCGTCTTCGCGTTCTTAACTGCATCCGAGTACAACTCGATCGTCTTCGGTCCGATATCCATACCCATCTTATCCGCCGGAATCGCATTCGACGGAACAACTTCCGTATCAATATCGCCGTCGATCGGATCGGGGAAATGATCGGTGCAAACCGTATCAATCGGAAGCAGAAGTTTCTTGCCAGCATTCTGCGCTTTTTCGATCATTTCCTTGCAGTAGTCGATCTTCGTTTCGTCAACCAATGAAGTACCGATCTCATTGCCCTGTGCCTTGATAAACGTATATGCCATACCGCCGCCGATAATTAAGGTATCGCACTTTTCAATCAGGTTGTTAATGACGTTCAACTTATCCGCAACCTTTGCGCCGCCTAAAATCGCTACAAACGGACGAACCGGATTCTCAACCGCATTGCCTAAGAAGTCGATCTCCTTCTGCATCAAGTAGCCGACAACCGCCGTGTCAACGAGCGCCGATACGCCGACGTTCGAGCAGTGCGCACGGTGCGCCGTACCGAATGCGTCATTTACGAATACGTCACAGATCGAAGCGAGATCTTTAGAGAATGCTTCGCCGTTCTTCGTTTCCTCCGGACGGAACCGCGTATTCTCTAAAAGAATGATATCGCCGTCGTTCATTGCCGCAACCGCTTCGCGAACATTGTCGCCTACCACTTCCGGATTCGGAACGAACTTAACTTCCTGTCCGAGAAGTTCCGACAGACGCTCCGCTACCGGCGCCAATGTCTTCGTTTTCTTATCTTCTTCCGTCTTCACCTTGCCTAAATGCGAGCAAAGGATTACTTTGCCGCCGTCTCCGACTAACTTCTTGATCGTCGGAAGAGCCGCAACAAGGCGGTTCTCATCTGTAATCTTGCCCGCAATGATCGGCACATTGAAATCACAGCGGCAGAGAACGCGCTGTCCCTTTACGTTAATATCATCTACAGTTTTTTTATTCAAAGCCATTTTTATCTCCTCTTTTTTGACTGCTTACGATTTTTTACTTTGACTTCCAAAAAAGCAAACAATTTGCTCTTTTAATATTTCTCTTAAAAATTAAGGAGTCCGGTCCTTCGAAAGACCGGACCCCTTTGGTGAGTCTAATAATACAATGATAATCTGTTAATATAAGTTCGTGTCACTAATTAAGTATTTATTTGATACCCCTGAAATTATGCAAGTTCGCTGAAATACTTGATCGTACGTACCATCTGCGACGTGTAGCTGTTCTCATTGTCATACCACGATACGACCTGAACCTCATAGAGATCATCAGCGATCTGGGAAACCATGGTCTGCGTCGAATCGAAGAGCGAACCATAACGCATTCCTACTACGTCGGAGGAAACGATCTCGTCTTCGTTGTAGCCGAAGGACTCGTTGGAAGCAGCCTTCATAGCGGCATTGATGCCGTCAGCCGTAACGCCCGCCTTCTTAACTACAGCCGTAAGAATCGTCGTGGAACCCGTCGGTACCGGAACACGCTGTGCAGCGCCGATCAACTTGCCGTTCAATTCCGGAATAACGAGACCGATCGCCTTAGCAGCACCCGTGCTGTTCGGAACGATATTGATAGCAGCCGCACGCGAACGACGAAGGTCACCCTTGCGCTGCGGTCCGTCTAATGTCATCTGATCGCCTGTATAAGCGTGGATCGTGCACATGATACCGGACTGGATCGGAGCAAACTTGTTCAGCGCGTCAGCCATCGGCGCTAAGCAGTTCGTCGTGCAGGATGCCGCGGAAATGATGGTATCGGAAGCCTTCAGCGTCTCATGGTTCGTGTTGAATACGATTGTCGGAAGGTCATTGCCTGCCGGAGCGGAGATAACAACCTTGCGTGCACCGGCGTTGATGTGCGCCTGAGCCTTCTCCTTGCTGGTATAGAAACCGGAGCATTCCAAAACTACGTCAACCTTCAGATCACCCCACGGGCAATTATTCGCATCCGGCTCTGCATAAATCTTAATATTCTGTCCATCAACAGTAATCGAATCGTCGCCGGCAGAAACCTTATCGAAAAGTTCATACTTGCCCTGTGAAGAATCATACTTTAACAGGTGTGCCAGCATCTTCGGGCTCGTTAAGTCGTTGATCGCTACGACCTCATACCCTTCTGCGCCGAACATCTGGCGGAATGCCAAACGACCGATACGTCCGAAACCATTGATTGCTACTCTTACTGCCATCTCATTTCCTCCTTTGGATAAACATTTACATGTACCGCGGTTCCTTTTTCGTTACCGCTCATGTTCTATATTTTATACAAATCTGACATATATTACAAGTAAAATTTCAATTCTTTTATACTTTTTTCACAAACATGTGTTAAAATCGTAAGAAATCCGTAAAAACAAGGAGATTTATTGTTATGCTTTCCGATAATCATATGCATTCTTACTTTTCCGGCGACAGCGAAGCCGCACCGGAAGATATGATCAAATCATCCAAAGACAAGGGACTGTCCGGCATTACTTTCACCGATCATCTGGACTGGGACTATCATCACGAGCCGGGGCTGTTTGATTTAGATATCCCGAAATATCTTTCTAAAATGCGGCAAATTGCCGAAACCTGCGCCACGGACGCTTTTCCTGTCCGCGTCGGCATCGAATTGGGATTGCAGCCGCATCTTGCCGATCGGCATACCTATTTGTTAAAAGAGAATAATTTTGATTATGTGATCGGCTCCGTTCATCAGATAGACGGAAACGACCCATATTACGATACATTTTTCGAAGGGCGCAGTATCGTGGTTGCTTACCGGGATTACCTTTTGTGTCTGTTGGAAAATCTGTCCGAATTTTACGAAATCGACGCCCTTGGGCATTTGGACTACATTTCCCGCTACGGGATGCGCGTGGCAAAATCGCGGGGCGTTGACGGAAGGTTCTATTATGACGACCACAGGGAGATCATTGACGAAATCCTGCGCTTTCTTGTATTGCATGACATCGCGCTGGAAGTCAATACCGGCGCCTTTCGTTATGGATATGACGAGCCGAACCCTTCCTACGAGATCATCCGCCGTTACCGCGAAATGGGGGGATGTATGCTGACGCTCGGTGCGGACGCGCATAAGCCCGAAGACGTCGGAGGCGCTTTTGAAAAAGTAATTCCCCGCTTAAAAGAACTCGGATTTTCTTCTTATTATGTTTTTACGAAACGGAAGCCGACTGAAAAACCTTTTGATTAAACACGGAAATCAACTATTTATGCTGAGAACAAACAAATCTCCGTGTGAGGTTAAGGCATTTTTGCCGTCGAACACGGAGATTTGTTTGTTCTAAGGCAAGATTGGATGAAAATTGATTTTTTGTGTGAGGTTAAGGCATTTCTGCCGTCGAACACGGAGATTTGTTTGTTCTAAGGCAAGATTGGATAAAATCTGATTTTTTGATATTTCTTGTACTTCATAATAAAATATGATATAATGTACATTCATTATAACACGGTATAGCAGGTGAGAACATGGGTAACAATGAGGAACAGATCGGAAGCGGTGCGATGCTGAAGATCTGTGCGTTTATCGTCGATAAACGCAATCTGTTTTTTTTGATATATATCATTCTCGGCATCTTCTCCGCCATATCCAGCGGATGGGTCAGCGTAGAAAACGATCTTGCATACTATCTTCCTTCGGACTGCGAAACGCGGCAGGGACTTGATTTGATGGAGGAGCAGTTTACGACGTACGGTACGGTAAGCGTCATGGCGGCAAACGTCTCGTACGATCAGGCGCTTCTCATTAAGGAAGACGTTGAAGATATCAACGGCGTTTTTTCGGTAGAATTTGACGATTCGGAGGAACATTACGCCAATGGATCGGCGCTGTTTTCCATCACCTTCGATTACGACGAAAAATCCAAAAAAAGTCTGACGCTGTTGGATAAGGTAAAAACATATTTTGCGGATTATGATTCCTATCTTACTACAACCTTAGGCGATACGCAGGCGGAACTGATCGACGCGGAAATGGACGTCATCTCCGTTATCGTCGTATTTGTCGTAGTAGGAGTTTTGCTTTTAACTTCACAGGCTTATGCCGAAGTGCCGGTGCTTCTTCTGACATTCGGCTCCGCGGCGCTTGTCCAGATGGGTTCCAACTTTTTCCTTGGGACGATCTCTTTCGTTTCCAATTCGGTTACCATTGTGCTGCAGCTCGCCCTCTCGGTTGATTACGCGGTCATCTTTTTGAACCGCTATAAGGAAGAGCATACCACCCTGCCCTCACGGGAAGCATGTATCGTCGCGCTTTCCAAGGCAATCCCGGAAATTGCGGGCAGTTCGCTTACCACCATCTGCGGACTTATCGCCATGATGTTCATGCAGTATAAAATGGGCGCGGACTTGGGTATCGTACTGATCAAGGCGATCCTCTTAAGTCTGGTGTCGGTCTTCATCCTGATGCCCGGCATCATCATGCTTTTTTCCAAATTGCTCGATACGACAAAGCATAAAAATTTTGTGCCGCAGATTCCGTTTGTCGGCAAGTTCGCATTCCGCTCCCGGTATGTCATTGCTCCGGCGTTCCTTGTCGTCATCATTGCCGCTTCGTTTATTTCGTCAAAAACGCCCTATGTTTACGGATATACGCTTCTGCATCCGCCGATTACGAATGAAGTGCAGCACGCAGAGAATATGCAGGACGAGAATTTCAAGTCCTATAATCTGGTTGCCCTCGTTGTTCCGGGAAAGGACTACGAAACACAGGCAAAACTGGTCCGGGATCTCGAAAATGACGAAAATGTCCACTCCGTCACCTCACTTGTCAACCAGGAGGCGCTGGACGGATATAACTTAACGGACAAACTGACGCCGCGCCAGTTTTCCGAACTCTTAGGCGTTGATTATGAGGTGGCGGAACTTGTCTACGCTGCCTATGCAGTAAATGACAAAGATTACGCCAAAGCGATCAACGGTCTTTCCAATTACCGCGTTCCCCTGATCGATATGTTTTTGTTTATTTATGAAGAAGTAGACGAGGGATATGTCACATTAGAAGATGATCTGATGGATGACTTGGAGGATGCGCACCGCCTGATGACTTTTGCAAAAGACCAGCTCGAAGGCTCAGATTATTCGAGAATGCTCGTTTACTTAAATCTTCCCGAAGAATCACAGGACACTTTTGCCTATATCGACCGGATGCATACGATTGCCGAACAGTATTACAGCGCAAACAAAATTTTCGTTGTCGGGCAGTCGGTCAGCGACTATGATCTGCAAAAATGTTTTTCGCGGGACAACACGGTTGTATCCGTCGTATCGATCATTGCCGTACTTGCGGTACTGCTTTTTACATTCAAGTCCGCCGGTATGCCGGTGCTGCTTATCGCCGTTATCCAAGGGAGCATCTGGATCAACTTCTCTGTTCCTGCGATTGAAAAAGACAATCTGTTTTTCCTCGGATATCTGATCGTAAGTTCCATCCAAATGGGTGCGAATATCGACTACGCAATCGTTATCGCAAGCCGCTATACGGAACTTCGTGAGTCCATGGGCAAGAAAGAAGCGATCATTGCCACCATGAACCTTTCGTTCCCGACCATCATCACTTCGGGCACCATGCTTGCGGTAGCGGGTACGCTGATCGGACAGATGACCTCGGACGGAGCGATTTACGGCATCGGAAAATCATTGGGGCGCGGCACGATCATTTCCATTTTTATCACCATGTTCGTCCTGCCGCAGATTCTGCTTGTGGGCGATAAGGTAATCGAACTTACTGCATTCGTAATGAACCTGCCGATTCAAAACAAACAGATGTCCGGCATGATGCGCATTGACGGCATGGTCCGCGGGCGCATCAACGGCACGGTCACCGGCGTCATGCATGCGGTCATCCGCGGCGATATCAGCGCATTTATCGACAATAAGGATATTCAAATCGTTGATGAGGATGACCCGGCAATATCAGCGCCGGACGAATCCTTGCTGCCCGAAAGCAATCAGACGTCTGAAATCCCGGCGATCAATGGGGAGGATAATAAATAATGCGAAATAGTTACCTAAATAAAGCACTTCCCTCTCTTCTGCTTGCATTTGCTCTTGCAGCAGAACCATGCGGCTTTGCCTATGCCAAACCGTCCGAGGATGCGGTTGAAGAAACAGCAGAGGAAAAAGCGCCGATCGACGTTACTGCAGAAGTAAACAACGCCTCCATGGATTCTACGGCTGCCGTAGACGTCGTAATATCTTCCGCGGATGATCTTCTTGCTTTTGCCAAAGACGCACGGCTTGATTCCTGGTCGCGGGATAAACGGATCGTTTTATCTGCGGATATTGACCTTTCGGATGTTGCGTTCAACGGCATCCCTACGTTTGGCGGTACTTTTGACGGTCAGGGACATACGATTACCGGGCTTGATCTAAAAGGCGAAAAAAGCGCGGACTCCTATACCGGCTTGTTTTCCCGGATACAGGAAAGCGGCATTGTCAAAAATCTTACCGTCGGCGGAACCATTGACCCGACCGGAAGCCCGATTATTGTCGGCGGCATCGTCGGAGAAAATGCCGGCGTTCTCTTAAACTGCTCGTTTGAAGGCGTTGTCACAGGAAATGATTATGTCGGCGGCATCGCCGGAAAAAATACCATAAACGGGATCATTTACGGATGCAGTGCTTCCGGCTATGTCCGGGCGACTCACTTTACCGGCGGCATCGTCGGAGAGAACCTGGGGAACATCTCCCACTGCACCAATGAAGCAATGGTTAATATCACCAATGTCGATAGCGATATTTCTTTTGAGTCGCTGGACAATCTCAGCCGGATTCGAAATTTTTTGGATGCCAAGGGCAACAGTTCCGATGACGAGGCGAACGCGATGGATACCGTCTCTGATTCCGGCGGCATTGCCGGGCTTTCGACCGGAGTCATATTAAACTGCGTAAATAACGGCAACGTTGGGTATGAACATGTCGGATATAATGTCGGCGGCATTGCAGGCAGACAGTCCGGCTATATCAGCGAATGCACCAATAACGGAACCGTCCGCGGACGAAAAGACGTCGGCGGAATTACCGGACAGGCGGAACCGTATATCAAGGTGGATTTAAGTTCGGATATTGCTTATCAGTTAGAAACGGCGATCGATGAATTAAGCGATTCGATTTCCAATATGTTAAACGATACGAGGAATCAATCGGATATCATTTCAAGCCGCCTGTCGATCATTCAGGGGTATACTTCGAATGCGATCGAAGACGCCCGTTACCTTGGAAACAAAACCGTTGATTTTGTCAATGATGTCTCCAGTTCCGCAGACGCGACATATTCAAGGGTGGAATATATTCTGGATCGGAGCATCTCTGCGGCAAGAAGCATTGTAAACGAAGCGTCATCCGCCGGGAACAATCTCCGGTCGTCTATGAACAGTCTGAATGCCGCAGTGAGTGATCTGGATGCGGAACAGTATATGACGGAGGAAGATAAGAAAACTTATAATGAGGCAAAAGAAACCTTGACAAGAATTACCGGCGAACATGATGACTGGTATGAAGAAGCGTATCCCGTATTTTATAATGATTTTGTCAGGTCAAACTATGGAACCGCCACGTACACAGGGTCAAATGACTTAAGATATATTGACGGAAGCGGAAAAGTTTATACTGCTGCAGACTATGCCGCATGGGGCAATCCGATAGCAATTTTTCCTGCTCAGACTTTAGCATCCGTTGACACAACCGGAAAATGGTCCCATAGTGATGACAAGTTGTTCCCGGATACATCCAATAATGATGATATCAATTTAGACAGTACTGCATCCGCATCGGCAATGGGAAACGCCAACACATATGCATCGAGTAAATATCGTGAAAAATATAACAGCAGTTATGCGGAAGATGTTGCTGCTGCCACTGCCCGTCTTACCGCCACATTAAGCAAATACTTAAACGACATGACCGACGCCTCCCGCAAAGACGCATCCGCGGCGATCACTTCGGCACGTGCTGCTACGGACAACATCAGCAGCATGGGAAGCACGTTCGATTCTGCGACAAAGAATTGGAACGACAGCAATATCAACTATCCGACCCTTGACGGGGAATATAAGAACCACACCAACAGCCTCGCCGACAATCTCGCAGGCATGAACGACAACTTCGGCATATTAAATGATGAAATGAACAATGCCACGGATGTCATTGTCGACGACTTATTAGTCATCAACGACCAGTTCAACCATATCATGCATTTATACAGCGATGCGCTCGACGGCGTACTTGAAATGGACTATTCGTCCGTATTCGACGATAAGTCATTAGAAGAAGCCGAAACGTCTACCGACGCAACCATTGTCGGCTGCAGCAACTATGCTCCGGTTTACGGAGATCTCAATACTGCCGGTATCGCCGGAACCATGGCGATTGAGTACGACTATGATCAGGAAAGCGACATCACCGGCATATCCGATTCGCGTTTGAACTCTTCCTATATTACCAAATGCATTCTTCGCGACAGCACGAACTTCGGGAACATCACCGGAGAAAAAAGTTACGTCGGCGGTATTACCGGTTTGCAGGAAATGGGAACCGTTATCCGCGGCGCAAACTACGCGGACGTTACTTCCGATTCAGGGGAATACGTCGGCGGCATCGGCGGAAGCAGCCTCTCCTACATCATCAGTTCCTATTCCCGCGGGATTCTGACCGGAAAAAGTTATGTCGGCGGCATAGCCGGTGACGCCACAAATTTAAGCGATTGTTTTTCCCTTGTGAAGATTAATGATGCCAATCGCTGGTACGGTGCGATTGCCGGGCATGCGGATGACGAGGGCGATATCAAAAACAACCGTTTTGTCAGCGACGATCTTGCCGGAATCGACCGGATCAGTTACGCATCCAAAGCGGAACCCGTATCCTATGATTCAATTTTTGACGGTACTAATGCCGCTTCTGCTAACGCAGAAGAAGAAAACGACGGCGATACGACGGCTTTAACAAAGCAATCCGGCATACCGTCCGATTTTCGGAATCTTACGATATCGTTTATCCTAGAAGACGATGAGCTTGAGGACGGCTCGACTCTGATCAAAAAAGAAAAAATACCTTATGGAGAAAGCATAACGGAAAAGGATTATCCGACGGTTGCCCAAAAAGACGATTACTATGTATCGTGGGATATCACGGAGATTGATCCGGTGATTACGGATATGAATGTAACGGCGACCTATAAAAAATACCGCACTACCCTATCCGCTGACGATTTGGATGACAAACACCAGTCCGAACTATTGGTTGACGGTCTGTTCAAAGAAAACGACAAACTCGAAGTTGTACGCAGCGGATACGAGGAAGACGAAAATGTTCGGGAAGAATTTGGACTGATTATCAAGAATCGATCCATTAGTTTCAGCCATTTTGACAACTATGAAACACTGGATGTAACGGTACCGGGCGACGGACAGAAAAAACGTCAGATTCGATTCCATCCCACGACGAAGTTGTTGAATTTTTCCGGCACGTCGTATAAATTGTATCAGGTTCTGACAGATGGATCGGTAAAAGAACTGACATCAACCGGAACTATGGGGAACTATGACCTTTATGAAATCTCGGGCAACCACTTTATCCTGCGCCTTTCCATTATCGGCGGAGGCAAGGTGATTCTGCGTTACGGGGCGATTCTATTCGCGATTATCGCTGTGTTTGTCCTTCTGATCGTTCTTGCCATCCACACGGCAAAGAAGCACGGACGTAAACTGCCTGATCTGCGGCGCAGACTTCACGCCCAAGTCCGTGACCGCATCGAAAGCAAGGAACAGATCTTTTTTGACGAGAAGGCAGCGAAGCAGGAAGACGAGGAAAAAGAGCCTCCAGCGGAGTGAAAGGGGGGAGAATATATTCAATTCATATCTCCCCTGAAATCACACGAATAATCTTTTTAATGTTTTCCTCTTTAAGATAATAATCCGCCATAATTCAGGCACATTATCAAGAAAGTTAGATATCAACCTTCACTCAACGCCTCCCACTCTTCATACATCCTGTCCAGTTCTTCCTGCAGGGATGCCCGTTCGGCGGATAATTCATTTAGTTTGGCGGAGTTTTTCGCTGTTTGTTCATCGCTAAACTGTTCGTCGATTGCGGTGATCTGCTCTTCGAGACGTTCGATCTTCTCTTCCGCCGCTGCAATCTCCCTCTGCCGTTTTTTTTCTTTGGCGGCTTCTTCTTTTCGTTTCTGCCATGCGTCTTTCGCGGCTTCCTTCGCCGAAAGGGGCTCTCCTAAGAGATCGGATGTTGCCCCCGATGCATTTCGGTCATCACCCGTACGGGCTGTATTCGATCCCCTGCCGCCTGCGCCGGTTCCATTCGCGCTTTCCAACCGGATATTATCTCGTTTTTCCAAGTAATAATCGTAATTCCCGAGATACTCCGTCAATCCGTGCGCCGCCGTCATTTCCAGTATTCTGTCCGCCGTCCGGTTCACAAAGTACCTATCGTGCGACACATACAGCACCGTTCCCGTATAGGCGTTAAGCGCTTCTTCCAATATATCCTTTGACTCCATATCCAGATGGTTCGTCGGCTCATCCAAAATCAGAAAATTCGCGCCGGACAGCATCAGTTTACACAAGGATATCCGTCCGCGCTCTCCGCCGCTTAAATCCGCTATTCTTTTATATACATCATCTTCCCGGAACAAAAACGCCGCCAGTACATTGCGTATCTTCGTCTCGGTAAGATCCGCATATGCATCCGACAACTCCTCGAAAAGCGTTTTGCTCTCGTCCAAGTTCTGCTGCTCCTGATCGTAATATCCGATCGTCACATTCGCGCCAATCCGTATTGTCCCCTCATCCGGCGGCAGGACTTCGTTGATGATCTTAAGCAATGTCGTTTTACCGCATCCGTTGTCCCCGATTATCGCTACACGCTCGCCTTTTTGTACGTTGAAATTCAAATCAACAAATAAGCGTTTCCCGTCAAATCCTTTGCTTACGCCCTCTGCCTGAAGCACATCCTTTCCGCTTTCCTTTTCGGGGATGAGCGTTATCTTCATCCCTTCGATCTCCTTTTCCGGTGCGTCAAGACGGTCGATCCTTGCTAATTTTTTCTCCCTGCTCTCCGCCCGCTTGATCGACTTTTCGCGGTTGAACTGCTTCAACTTTCTGATGACCGCCTCTTCATGCGCGATCTCTTTCTGCTGCTTGTCATAGGCATTTTTGACGGTCAACTGCCACAATTCGCGCTGTCTGACATACTCGGTGTAGTTGCCTTTATAGATCCGCGCCGCCTTTTGCGACAGATCGATCACCTTTCCGACGATCCGGTCAAGAAAATATCGGTCATGCGCTACGATAATCACGGTCTTGCGGTAATTTTTCAAAAAACCCTCCAGCCATTCGATCGAGGTCAGATCCAAATGATTGATCGGCTCGTCCAAAAGCAGAAGATCCGGCTTTGTAAGTAAAAGCCTCGCCAGATTCACACGGGTTTTCTGTCCGCCTGAGAGCATTGACATGGATTTATGAAAATCATCCTCGCTAAATCCAAGCCCTTTTAATACGCCGACGACTTCACTCCGGTAACTGCTTCCGCCCGCGGATTCATATATATGCAAAAGAGAATGGTATGCCTCAAGGATGTCCATTCCGGTGCTTTGGATTGTATCGGACGCATTGCCGCCATCCTGCTCTTTTGCAGTATCTCCTGCCTCGGTGTTTCCCATCCGCTGCTCCATTTCGGCAAGCCGCGCTTCCATCTCCAAGATGTCTTCTCTTGCATGCAGCACATATTCGTAGATATCGTCGGCATTCGTCTCATCCTGATACTGTTCCAAATATCCTACGGATGTCTCTGCGGTGAGCGTAATATTCCCTGCATCCGCATCCTCTTTGCCGGTAAGCATACGAAAAAGGGTGGTTTTGCCGCACCCGTTCGGTCCGACAAAAGCCACCTTTTCATTTTCTTCAATCAGAAACGTCACATCGGAAAAAAGCACATCCTCGCCGAAAGATTTCGCGACGTGACTTACGTTTAATAGAACTCCCATTACAGACTGCTTTCCAGATTCTTACGGATTTCCTTGATAAACGCCTCGCTCGAAAGCGTTACCGGATCGGGAATCGTCGTAATCCGCGCCAGATCCCCGGTCATTTTGCCGCTTTCGATGGTCTTGACGCAGGCGTTTTCTAATTTTAACGCAAACGAAACCAGATCGTCATTGCCGTCGAGTTCGCCGCGTTTTCTCAGCGCACCCGTCCATGCGAAGATCGTCGCTACCGAATTGGTCGACGTCTCCTCGCCTTTCAAATGCTTATAATAATGGCGCTGCACCGTTCCATGCGCCGCCTCGTACTCATAATAGCCCTGCGGCGATACCAGTACCGACGTCATCATGGCAAGCGACCCGAACGCCGAAGAGAGCATATCGCTCATCACGTCGCCGTCATAGTTTTTGCACGCCCAGATAAAGCCGCCTTCCGACTTCATCACCCGCGCAACGGCGTCATCGATCAACGTGTAAAAATACTCGATCCCCGCCGCGTCGAACTTCTCCTTATATTCCGCGTCAAAAATCTCTTCGAAAACGTCCTTGAACGTATGGTCGTACTGCTTCGATATGGTGTCTTTTGCCGCAAACCACAGATCCTGTCTGACATCCAACGCAAAATTAAAGCAGCTTCTTGCAAAACTTTCCATGGATGGGATCAGATTATGCTGTCCCTGCACAACGCCCGCGCAGTCGAACATATGAACCAGCGTCCTCTCCTCGCTTCCGTCCGCCGCCGTATAGACGAGTTCCACTTTGCCCGGTCCCGG
>CAJOQZ010000043.1 GCA_905236585.1 uncultured Lachnospiraceae bacterium | reverse complement strand
GGATCGCTTTCGGAAATCCGGTCGTCCCAGAGGAAAAATAGATCGCTGCGTGGTCGCATCCTTCGATCAGAACCTTCGGCGCCGCGCTGGATGCGTTCGATACATGCTTGTAATAGTCCTCCGCGTAGTTCGGGCAGGAGTCGCCGACGAAATACAAAAGCATTTGATTTTTCAACTTATAGGCGATGTCCTCGACGCGTCCGATAAATTCGGGTCCGTAGAAGAGGACGTCTACGTCGGCAAGTTTAAGACAGTAGTCGATCTCCTCCGAGGTATAGCGGAAGTTCAAAGGTACGGCGATCGCTCCGGCTTTTAATATGCCGAAATAGATCGGCAGCCATTCGAGACAGTTCATCAGAAGGATGCCGCATTTTTGCCCCTTTTGGATGCCCTGCGACAAAAGCAGATTCGCGACGCGGTTCGCTTTTTCGTCGAAAACCGACCAAGTGATCTCGCGGCGGTAAAACGTCTTCGATGTCGGCTGGATCAGTTCGTATTCTTTCCAGAAGACGTGGCGGTCTTCGTGGATTTCAGGATTGATCTCAACGAGCGCGACTTCGTCGCCGTAGAGTTTGCTGTTGCGTTCCAATAGATCAACAATAGGCATGATAGTTTCTCCCCGTAAAAAATATTCGGCGAAAGTACGCCATTTCCTAATTATAAGTAAGTGCGATGTCTTTTTCAACAACAAATCCACGGAAATCAACTTTAATATTGAGACGTTTAAGATTGAGAACAAACAATCTTAAGTGTGAGGTTAAGGCATTCTTGCCGTCGAACACTTAAGATTTGTTTGTTCCAAAGGCAAAACTTCAAGCAAAACTTCCGTGGCGCATACACTTGAAAAAAGGGAAGATTTGTTGTAAAATGCTTTTTTGGTGAATTGCATTTTGAACGAAAGTTGGAATGACGATGATGAAGCAGGAAAACGAGATTATTTCAACCAAAAAATATAAAGCGCTGATCATTGATGATTCGGAAATGAACCGCGAGATCTTAAAAGGGATCCTTAGCGATGAGATGGATATCGTCGAGATCGACAACGGGGAGGACGCGTGCGATTACATGATGAACCACGCGTCGGAACTGAATATCGTGATCCTCGACCTTGTGATGCCGGGGATGAACGGCTTTGAAGTCCTTAAGTTCATGAAGTACAAGCATATGATGGAATCGCTTCCTGTCATTATGATTTCGGCGGACAACGACGAGCATAATATCGAGAGGGCGTTCGATCTCGGCGTGATCGACTTCGTATTCCGTCCGTTTTCGGAGCGGATCGTTTTACGCCGCGTCCTTACGACGATCAACCTGTTTAAGCGGCAGAGGGATCTGATCGCGACCATCGACACGCAGTACAAGGTGGACGACGGGCGCACGGATGATCTGACGGGGCTTGACTACAAGCAGACGTTTTTCAATAAGGTATATACCCACCTAAAGAGCAATCCGAACGACCGGCTTTTGATGATCGCGATCGATATCGATCATTTCAAACTATTCAATAACTACTACGGCTGGGAGCGCGGCGACCGTTATCTGAAAAAAATCGCCCGCCTGATGCGGGAGTTTATCCAGATGAACGGCGGTATGGCAGGCTATCTCGGCGGCGACGATTTCGCGCTGTTGTGCCCGAACAAGAGGGAGGAATTACGGAAATTCTATGGTCGTGTGATCAAAAGCGGGCAGTTGGCGGAGTATCAGGTCGGTTTTTCGCCGAAGATCGGCATTTATGAGATTGATGACAACATGGAGTCGGTCGGCAGCATTTACGACCACGCTGTGATCGCCCTCGATGATACGAAGGGCGACTATACGAAGAATGTTTCATGGTACAACAAATCCATGTACCAGGACGTCAAGGACGAATACGAACTGCTTGTCGATGTGCAGCGCGGCATCCGGGACGGCGAGTTTACGTTCTTTATCCAGCCGAAAGTGAATATGCTAGACGGAAGGATCGTCGGCGGCGAGGCACTGGTACGCTGGATTCACAAAGACAAGGGCATGGTTTCGCCGGGCGTTTTCATTCCGGCGCTGGAGCAGAACGGCTTTATTTCGAATATTGACCAGATCGTCTGGGATAATGTGGCGGCATGGCAGAAGGACTGGATCGAATCCGGGCATGAGGCTCTGCCGATTTCGGTAAACGTGTCGCGGGCGGATATCTTTACGATGGATGTGACGGGATTTTTCCTCGGTCTCATAGAAAAATACGATCTGCCGAAGCACTTGTTGGAAATCGAGATCACGGAGAGCGCTTATGTCGAAGAGGACACAAAAGTTTCGTCGGAGATCGGCAAACTGCGGGATGCGGGATTTAAGGTGCTGATGGATGATTTCGGAAGCGGGTATTCATCGCTTAATTCGTTAAAAGACATGGAGATCGACGTCCTAAAGATCGACATGAAGTTTTTGAAGATGGATTTTTCCAATCTGAACAAGGGCGTTTCCATCTTGGAATCCATCGTCAATATGGCGCGCGCCATGCAGATTCCGACGATCGTCGAGGGCGTTGAAGAGCAGGAGCAGGTCAACTATCTGACGGGCATGGGCTGCAATTACGCGCAAGGGTTCTTCTTCTACCGTCCGATGCCGAGGGAAGAGTTTGCAAAACTGGTGGAGAACGAGGACAACGTCGACCATGAGGGCATCCATATTTCGCGGCTCGATCCGGTGCATGTCAGAGAATTTTTAGATGAGAATCTCTATTCGGACGTCGTCGTCAATAATATCTTAGGACCGACCGCGTTCTATGAGGTCGAAGACGACGAGATCTGTCTGGTGCGGATGAATGAGCAGTACTGCAAGTTGACGGGGCTTGCGTATCATCCCGAACAAATCGCGGAACAGGACGCGAAGGGTGAGAACTATATCATTACGCTGGAGGGCGTGCACCCGGATGACCGCGGCACCTTCCGAAAATTGATCGAAGATGCGTATGACGATCCCTTGAACGGCGCGTCCGCGCATATCCGTTTCCGTGTGAAAAGCGGCGACTACAAAGACTACCGGATGCGGCTGTTTTTCCTTCGCAACAGGCACAACACGCGGATATACTACGCGTCCATCATGAGCACAGAAGATTTTTAACTATTGCAATAGAAAGGGTCATCAGTTTTTATGAACGACAACAATCGTCCGAATCGTAATAATATGCCGCCGGGCGGCAATAACAACCGGAACTTCCAGCCGATGACGATATTCGTCCTGTTCGCGGTGATCGCGCTCATTGTGACGAATTATATCTTCTCGACGACGCCGAAGACGAAGCCCCAGGAGATGAATTACTCGGACTTCATCAACCTGATCAAAGAGGACAAGGTGGAATCGGTCACATTTGACGATGACGAGATCGACATCACCTTGAAAAAAGGCGCGGATTATACGCCCAAAAAAGATGACGGGGAAAAAGAAGAAGAGCATTCGCACGCCTCATCCGCCTTTAGCGAAGCGTTTCCGCAAGGGATCAGCGACCGGGAGTATTTTACCAATTATATCGTGGATGAGAATCTGCTTCCGCTGTTAGAGGAGCATGAGGTGGAGATCATTGTCGCGGCGGAAGACAACACGGCGGCGATCATCTACAGCCTGGCGAGTTATCTGCTTCCCATCCTGCTTTTGATCGGATTCTACGCATGGATGATGCGGCGGGG
>CAJOQZ010000042.1 GCA_905236585.1 uncultured Lachnospiraceae bacterium | reverse complement strand
TCCATGGTACTCCTCGTCGGCGATCCCGGCATAGGCAAATCCAGCCTCACCCTAAAAACCTGCGCCAACGTTGCCGCCAACGGCAAAAAGGTGCTGTACGTCACCGGCGAAGAAAGCATAGGGCAAATAAGAATGCGCGCCGAACGCCTGCGAGCCTTGAATCCAAATTTGTTGGTCGTAAGCGAGACCAATCTTAACACCATATCGATATACATAAGCAACATCAAGCCGCAATTTTTGATAATCGACTCGATTCAGACGATTTTTCGCCCGGAGATAGAGAGCGCACCGGGGAGCGTCTCACAGGTGCGTGAATGTGCAGTAGAGCTGTTGCGCATAATAAAAAGCCTCGGCATAGCCGCATTTATAATCGGTCACGTCACCAAGGACGGTACATTGGCGGGTCCTCGCGTTTTAGAACACATCGTCGATACCGTCTTGTATTTTGAGGGCGAACGCTCCTCCGATTATCGCGTACTCCGCGCCGCCAAGAATCGTTTCGGCAGTACGAACGAAATGGGCATATTTGAAATGCGGGACAGTGGGCTGTGGGATGTCCCCGACGCTTCGCGGCTGTTTCTGTCAGAAAGTGCGCCGACATTGGGGACTGTTGTCATACCCATAATCGAAGGAACACGCGCCCTGTTGGTGGAGTTGCAAGCCTTGGTCGCTCCCACTCCGTATGTGCCGCCCCATCGCACCGCCGATGCCATCGACATCAAAAGATTGCAGTTACTGTTGGCGGTGCTTGAAAAGCGCGTGCATTTGGCAATAGGTCCTTGTGATGTGTTTGTAAAAGCGGCGGGCGGTATAAAATTGGACGAACCTTCCGCTGATTTGGGGATATGTATGGCCATTGCCTCGGGATTCACCAATCGTAGATTGCGCGTTAAGACCGTGGTCTTCGGCGAAGTCGGTTTATCGGGGGAAGTGCGGGCGGTCAATATGCCCCGGCAGCGGATATCCGAAGCAAAAAAGTTAGGTTTTAGCACCTGTATTGTACCGAAAGTAAGCCTGCAGGATGATATGCCGACCGACGGAATGAAACTGTTTGGAGTGTCCAATGTGGCAGAGGCAGTCGGATTGATTATATAAAATTGATAAAAATCATCTGTGAATTTTGCCAAATAATTATGACAAACAACTTGCTTTATTTGTCATAATTGTATAAAATTATTACTGTTCTTGTTGTTTTATAACTGTAGATATAGGGAGGCTCTTAGAAAATGGCAAAAGCGAAAAAAGCAAAGACGAAAGGGAGTTCGTCAAGTAATACGCGCCGCACTAAGGGGTTGGGCATCCGGGCGAAGTTGATCCTATTCATTATTCCGGTTGTCGTGGTCGCTATCAATGTGATCGCTCTTTACATGGGCAGCACGGCAAAATCGGCTTTGGTCGATTCCAGTTCCGATATGATGGAGGCGACGGTTGACGAATATACGAATTTGGTCGACGGCGAATTATATTCGATCATCTCGGCGGCGGAGACGCTGGCAAAGGCGACTGCCGGATGTTATAAGGATGTCAGTATAGAAGATTTTGCGTCGATGTATAAAGGCGTCGCGATGAATAATGACATGATTTTAGGCTGTGGTCTTTGGTTCGAGCCCAATGTATATGATCCGGAGTCCGAGTACTATGGTCCGTACTGGTATAAGGAAGGAAGCGATATCGTTGAGACGTGGGATTATTCCAACGCGGAGTATGACTATTTCAATCAGGAATATTACCTGAATGCGAAAAATGCTTCCGGTACGGAGGCAGTCATCACGTCTCCCTATTATGATGAGACATCCGGTATTACCATGGCAAGTTGTTCCTGCCCAATCAAAGGCATGGATGGCAAATTCGTCGGATGTATTACCGTAGATATCATGATGACGACGCTGCAGGAAGAACTGAATGCAGTAGAAGTCGGAGAATCCGGCAGTATCTGGCTTACCAGCAACGAAGGCGTATATGTATATCATCCGGCGATAGAGGATGCTTCGCAGAAGGGGATGACTCTTGCGGACAGTACCGAGATGAGCGAATATGTCAATTCGATCCTTTCAAATGAGACAGGTACCGGCAGTTTCACATGGGAAGGCGATGCGCGCAACCTCTACTGGGGTACGACGAAGCATGCCGGATGGAAAGTCGGACTGACAATGAAGCATGCGGAAGTGGTCGCGCCTGTTACAAGGATGACGCGGGTTTCCGTTATCATAAGCGTTGTGGCAATGATCATTACGGCGGCTTTGATCATTTGGCAGGCGAACGGAATTGCCAAGGCTATGTCCACCGTATCGACTTTTGCAAGCGAACTTGCAAAAGGCAACTTTACGGTAAAGCCGCTTCGGATTAAGCGCAAAGACGAGATCGGCGATATGGCGTTGTCGCTGAACGACATGTATAAGAACAACAGCGGCGTTATCCGCAATATCGGCATCGGTTCGACGAAAGTCAACACGTCTTCCGGTTCATTGTCCGAGACGTCTACGGATCTTTTGGCGAGGTTCGAGGAGATCTCCGCTGCGATGACGCGGGTCAACGACGCGATGACGAATACCGGCGCGGCGACGGAACAGGTTTCCGCTTCGGCGAACGAAGTCAATGCTTCGGTACAGCGCCTTGCGGATGAGACGCGCAAGACCAAGGAAGAGGCGGTTGCGATCGAGAAGAAAGCGCAGAAGATCGAAAAAGAAAGCCGAGAATCCTCGCACCACGCGATGACGATCGCCGATCAACGCGGGGAAGAGCTGCGCGTTGCTTCCGAGCAGGCGGAAGTAGTAAAGCAGATCGGAACTTTAGCGGATTCGATTGCGGATATCGCCAGCCAGATCAACCTCTTATCCTTGAATGCTTCGATCGAGGCGGCGCGTGCCGGAGAGCACGGCCGTGGGTTCGCAGTTGTCGCGGGAGAGATCAATTCTCTTGCCTCTGAGACAAAGGCGGCGGTTGACGAGATTCAGAATACGGTAAGCGGCATACAGGATGCGTTTGAAGCATTGAACAAATCCGCGATGGAATTGCTTGCGTTCGTTAAGGATACGGCGGCTCCCGATTATGAGAACTTCGTGGAAGTTGCGAAGGAGTACGGCGAGGACGCGAAGTCTTTCGGACATCTTTCGGATCAGATTTCCGAGATGGTAGGCTATATCAGTGATTCGATGGAACAGGTGAACGCGGCAGTTGCTTCGATTGCCGAATCCGCGACCGAGACGGCGACATCTTCTTCGGAGGTTACCGAAACGATCGGCGAAGTTGCCGAAATGGTGGAGGATGTAAACGGCATGGCTACCGACCAACAGTCTGTTGCTGAGAATTTGGATGAGATCGTCAATATGTTTACACTTGCAAGCGAAGATGAGATTGCACAGTTTGACGCAGATGCCAACGCATAAAAATCCTTATGGATTTTTCATTAAACACCTTATTAACTTAATAGTGACAACCTAAATCATATTTGTATTTATGGGGCGCAATTTTGTCAAAATCATTTGACAACGCGCCCCATAAATGTTATAAAGGTATAGTGCTTTTCAAAAAGCATGTAGGGATATAGTTCAGTCGGTAGAACGTTGGTCTCCAAAACCAAATGTCGAGGGTTCGAGTCCTTCTGTCCCTGTCGTATGAGCGGATACCTTTGGTATCCGTTTTTTTTATTTCATTTTTATGATTTGGAGTTATAATGTGATTCACGGATTATGTCGTGCTTTCTATAATTGGCAAATTGCACAAAATGAAACCGTTTTCATTGTTTATTTTGAGAGATATTGCCATTGCATCCTGTATTTGATTATGGTTAAATATGGCAAATGTCGAAACACCGTCTGCCACAAGATATATGAATATCCATGAATCCATACAACCACTTGTAGTAGAAAGGAATAGACGTTTGATACAAATGGCTGCATCTTTTTGAAACGGGGTGAGGGAAGAATGAGCAATATGAAAATTAAGCTGAATAACCCGAAGGAAGTGGAAGAATTTGTAAATCTTGCGTCGAAATGCGATTTTGAGATTGACTTAAAAAGCGGGAACAACTATCTTGATGCGAAGTCGTTTCTTGGAGTAATGACACAGGCATTAGAGCGTGAGATGTTCGTCATCTGTCATCGCATGGATGAGCACTTCAATCGGGCAATACGCAAATTCGCTGTAGCATAATCCTTTCATTGAACTGTCTGTATTGACGGTTCTTTTTTTGTTTGCAATCTGCTAAAATAAAATTTATGAAAAATCCTAATTCCCGTCCGCAAATTCATATTTCCGTCCGAAATTTGGTTGAGTTTGTCATCCGAAGCGGCGATATCGACGATCGTATCGGCGGAGGCAATCCGATCGCTGCGATGCAGAAAGGGGCGAAGATCCACCGGAAAATCCAGCGGCGGATGGGACCGACATATCACGCCGAAGTGCCGCTTGCTTTTTTGATTTCCTATGATGACTATGATCTTGCCATAGAGGGGCGTGCCGATGGCATCATCATGGATGATACGCTAAGACTGTCCGCAGATAATGCCGATGATAACGAAGCAGACGGCGCGGCTTTGTATATCTGTATAGATGAGATCAAAGGCGTGTTTTCGGACGTAGAGGCAATGACGGAGCCGGACGAAGTGCATCTGGCACAGGCAAAATGCTATGCGTATATCCTCTCGGAGCAAAAGGATCTGCCCTTCCTTGACGTCCAGATGACCTATGTGAATTTGGATACGGAAGAGATCCGCCGTTTTGTCATCCATCAGAAAAAAGAGGAATTGAAGACCTGGTTTTACGGGATTGTCGCCCTCTATAAACGCTGGGCGGATTTTTCGTATTATTGGAGGATCACCCGTGAAAACTCCGTATTGGCGCTGCAGTTTCCCTTTTCTTATCGACCGGGGCAGGAAAAACTCTGCCGCGACGTCTATCTGTCGATCAAACGGGAAAAGACCCTGTTCATCCAGGCACCGACCGGAACGGGGAAAACGTTGTCCACTGTTTTCCCTTCCTTAAAAGCGATGGGGGACGGACTGGTGGATCGCATATTTTATCTGACGGCGAAAACGGTAACGCGCGCTGTGGCAAGAGATACCTTTTTTCTGCTGCAAAATGAAGGATTGGAATGTAAAACGGTTCTGTTGACAGCAAAAGATAAAATCTGCCCGCTTAATGAGCGTAAATGCAATCCAGATGACTGTCCCTACGCAAAAGGACATTTTGACCGAATCAATGACGCGGTATATGATCTTTTGACGGAAGAGAATATGTTTGACCGCGAACGGATCTTACGGCACGCAAAGGAACGGATGGTCTGCCCGTTTGAACTGTCTCTTGATCTGTCTTCGTGGTGCGATGCGATCATAGGGGATTATAACTATGTCTTCGATCCGAATGTATACTTAAAACGCTTCTTTGCCGAGGGGAGTGCGGAAAAATATGTCTTTCTCGTGGACGAGGCACATAATATGATCGAACGGGCGAGGCAGATGTATTCGGCAACGCTCGTAAAAGAAGATTTCCTCTCCGTAAAAAAACTGTTTTCGACCTATAACGGAGGAATTCCTTCTGCGCTTACCAACTGCAATAAGATTCTTTTGGAATGGAAAAAACAAAGCGACGGAATGCTTTTGCTGTCGGATATCGATGCGTTTATATTTGCCGTATCACGGCTTGCTGCGGCAATGGAGAAATTCTTTGAAAAGCATATCGACCTGCCGCATAAAGACGAAATACGCGATTTTTACTTTGAAGTACGTAATTTCTTAAACATTACGGAAGGATTGGACGAGAATTACCGGATTTATTGCGACAGCATGGAAAACGGATCGTTTTATATCCGTCTGTTGTGCGTCGATCCGTCATTTCAACTGCAGCAGCGCATTCATCTGGCGAGGACGTGCGTTTTCTTTTCCGCGACATTGCTTCCGGTCAACTATTATAAGCGTCTGCTCTGCCGGGAAGATGATCCGTATGCGGTATATGCGAAGAGTATATTTGACGAAAATAACCGGCTGGTTGTGATAGGAAAAGATGTTTCGAGCCGCTACAAACGGCGCGGGGCAAAAGAGTATGACCGGTTTGCGGAATACGTTCGTGCCGTATGTACGGCAAAACGCGGCAATTACATGATCTTCGGTCCGTCCTATCGTTTCTTAAAGGAAGTGTATGATCGCGTCATCGAAATGAACCTGTCCGCTACGACATTGCTGCTGCAGCAGGCGGCAATGGACGAATGGGAACGGGAAGATTTTTTGAAAGCCTTTGATGAAAAGCGGGACGATTCTCTATTAGGGTTTTGCGTAATGGGCGGCGTCTTTTCCGAAGGGATTGACTTGACGGGAAGCCGTCTGATCGGCGCCGTGATCTTAGGCTGCGGGCTTCCCATGGTTACCAATGAGCGCAATCTGATCTCGGATTTCTTTGATGCAGGAGATGGCGAAGGCTTTGCCTACGCCTATCTGTATCCCGGCATGAACAAGGTCTTACAGGCAGCGGGACGGGTGATCCGAACCACAGAGGACGTCGGCGTGATCGCGCTTTTGGACGAGAGGTTTTTATATAGCGAGTATCAGCGGATATTTCCACGGGAGTGGACCCACACGGCAGTCGGAAATGTATCGGACGTCGAACAAAAAATAATTGCGTTTTGGTCTACAAATTGTGGTTAAAATATGATAATATACAATAGATTGTGAGGAAACCATTTTATAATCCATATGGAGAACGATATGTCAAACGTCAAAAGAGTCTATGTTGAAAAAAAATCCCCTTATGCTGTTGCGGCGAATGCGCTTTCCCATGAGATCCGGCATTACCTGTCGTTGGATGGCGTGACGGGCGTCCACATTCTGATTCGTTATGATATGGAAAACGTACCCGCAGATGTCTATGAGATGGCTCTGTCCACGGTTTTTTCCGAGCCTCCGGTCGATCATATATTTGAGGAAAAACAGCCGTATGACGGGCGCATTTTTACGGTGGAATATCTTCCCGGACAGTACGACCAGCGGGCGGATTCGGCGGAGCAGTGCTTAAAACTGTTAAAAGACGGGATCGAACCGACGGTTCGTTCCGCAACGTGCTATGTGATCGAGGGCGATATCACGGATGAGGAATTTGCGAAGATTAAAAGCCATTGCATGAATCCGGTGGATTCCCATATTGCAGACGAGGAACTCCCGGATACGCTTTTGCAGGAATTTACGGAGCCGGCGGATGTTGCTGTAATGGATGGGTTTATCGGCATGACGGAGAAAGACTTGAAGGAATTATATGATTCTTTGGAACTTGCGATGACGTTTGCCGATTTTTTACATATCCAAAACTATTTCAACAGCGACGAAGGTCGCGACCCGACCATTACAGAGATTCGAGTGCTTGATACCTATTGGTCGGATCATTGTCGGCATACAACGTTTTCGACGGAACTTACGAATGTTGCCTTTGACGAGGGGGCATACCGCGAACCGATCGAGGCGACTTATCGGCAGTTTGCGGATGCCTTTTTCGAACGCTACCGGACGCGGGATGATAAATTTATCAATTTAATGGAACTTGCGACGCTTGCCGCGAAGCAGCTTAAGGACATGGGGAAATTAGACGACCTTGAGGAATCCGACGAGATCAATGCCTGTTCGATTGTCGTTCCCGTTGATGTAGACGGGAAAACGGAAGAGTGGCTTGTAAATTTCAAGAACGAAACGCACAACCATCCGACCGAAATCGAACCCTTCGGCGGCGCGGCGACCTGCCTGGGCGGTGCGATCCGTGATCCGCTGTCGGGACGAACCTATGTCTATCAGGCGATGCGCGTGACCGGCGCGGCAGATCCGACGGTTCCCCTTTCCAAGACGCTGCCGGGCAAACTTCCCCAGAAAAGAATTGTCCGCGAAGCGGCGCACGGCTATTCATCTTATGGCAATCAGATCGGACTCGCAACCGGTTATGTCAAAGAGATCTATCATCCCAATTATGTCGCAAAGCGGATGGAGATCGGCGCCGTTATGGCGGCTGCGCCCAGACGCGCCGTCAAACGTCTTGCCGGTGAGCCGGGGGATCAGGTCATTCTGCTTGGCGGCAGAACGGGACGTGACGGGATCGGGGGCGCAACCGGTTCGTCAAAAGCCCATACAGATGCGTCCACTACGGAGTGCGGCGCCGAAGTACAAAAAGGCAATCCGCCGACCGAAAGAAAACTGCAGCGGCTTTTTCGACGGGAAGAAGTCAGCCTTTTGATCAAGAAATGCAATGATTTCGGCGCAGGAGGAGTTGCGGTGGCAATCGGCGAACTGGCGGACGGATTAGACGTCGATTTGGATCTTGTTACGAAAAAGTACGCCGGTTTGGACGGTACGGAACTGGCAATCTCCGAATCACAGGAGCGCATGGCTGTCGTTGTTTCGCCAAAAGATGTTGACGTATTTTTACGCTTTGCGGCAGAGGAGAATCTCGAAG
>CAJOQZ010000041.1 GCA_905236585.1 uncultured Lachnospiraceae bacterium | reverse complement strand
GGGGAAATGAATCTGTATGGAAAATACGGGACAAAAGTAGTTCAAAAGGAACCGAGTATTTCTCTGAAAATGTGTTTCCCCGAATTCGTCCATGAGGGGAAATATATTTTCAGAGAGATACGTAAATAACATTAACATGATTTACTATGGAAAGGAAGTGAAATAAATGGTAGAACTTGACCAGATGAAGCAAGACCTCCTTGCTTACAAGACGCCATTACAGGAAGTGAGGGATTCACTTTAACTTAGCGGCAAAAGAAAACCGCATACAAGAAATAGAGCGCGAAATGGAAGCACCGGATTTCTGGAACGATGCGGACGGAAGCGCGAAAAAAACAAAAGAATTAAAAAGCCTCAAAGACGACGTGGCGATATATGCGCAGTTGGAGAGCCAGTACGAAGATATCGAGGCATACATCGAACTCGGCAGCGAAGAGGAAGACGAAGAGATCCTTAAGGAAGCGCAGGAAGCGTTTGCTCATTTTGAAAGGACGTATGACGCCATCCGCATGAAAACGCTGCTTTCGGGAGAATACGACGGCAATTCGGCGATTCTCACCCTACATTCCGGGGCGGGAGGAACCGAGGCGTGCGACTGGGTTTCGATGCTTTACCGGATGTATACCCGATGGGCGGAATCCCATGATTTCAAAGTCGAAGTCCTGGACTATCTTGAGGGGGATGAAGCCGGGATCAAGTCGGTGACGGTACAGATTGACGGAGAGAATGCCTACGGCTTTTTGAAGTCGGAAAAGGGCGTCCACCGTTTGGTACGAATGTCTCCTTTTAACGCGAACGGCAAGCGGCAGACATCCTTTGCGTCTTGCGACATCATGCCGGAGATCGAAGAGGACTTGGATGTCGAGGTACGGGATGAGGATATCCGGATCGACACCTATCGTTCGTCCGGGGCGGGCGGACAGCATATCAACAAGACGTCGTCCGCGATCCGTATCACGCATTTTCCGACGGGGATCGTCGTGCAATGCCAGAATGAACGCTCCCAGCACATGAACAAAGACAAGGCGATGCAGATGCTGAAGTCAAAACTGTTCCTGTTAAAGCAGGAGGAGCAGATGGCAAAGGCGGCGGGCATCCGCGGCGAGGTCACCGATATCGGCTGGGGGCATGCGATCCGCTCGTATTTCATGCAGCCCTATAAACTGGTTAAGGATCTGCGCACCGGAGAGGAGACCGGCAATGTGGATGCCGTAATGAATGGGGCGATCGATCCGTTTATCAACAGTTATCTGAAATGGCTGTCTTTGGGATGCCCGGAGCGGAACGCGGCAGTAGAAGATGAATGACAGGAGAAACAGAATATGAAAATAGCGATCATGGGGTACGGAACCATTGGTTCCGGTGTCATGGAAGTCTTGAATACGAACCGCGACGTAATTGCGGGTCGCGTCGGCGAGCCGATCGAGGTCAAGGCGGTGTTGGATCTTCGCGATTTTGAAGGCGATCCGGTGCAGCCGCTTGTGGTTCATGATTATATGGACATTGTAAACGACGACGAGATCGTTATGGTCGTTGAAACGATGGGCGGCGTTGAACCGGCGTATACCTTCGTCCGCGCCATGCTTGAAAAGGGCAAGGCGGTGACGACCTCCAACAAGGCGCTGGTTGCGGACAGAGGGGCGGAACTTTTGCGGATCGCGTCAGCAAACGGCACAAACTTCATGTTTGAAGCGTCCGTCGGCGGAGGGATTCCGATTATCCGCACCTTGCTGGCGTGCCTGACCGGGGATGTGATCGAAGAGATCACCGGCATTGTCAACGGCACGACCAACTACATGATGACGAAGATGACGCGGGAAGGCAGCGATTTTGACGCGGTGTTAAAAGAGGCGCAGGAAAAGGGCTATGCGGAAAAAGATCCGACGGCGGATGTCGAAGGATACGACGCATGCCGCAAGATTGCCATTTTGACGTCGATCATTGCGGGAGCGCAGGTTGACTACGAAGACATCCCGACGGAGGGGATCAGCGCGATCGAGCCGGAGGATATCTTATATGCGAAGAAAATGAACCGCGTCATAAAACTTTTAGCGGACAGCAAGGCATACGGCGACACTTATGCGTGCCGCGTGGCGCCGTTTATGATTGCGGAGGGACATCCCCTCTATGCGGTCAACGACGTGTTCAACGCTGTTTTTGTAAAAGGCAATATGCTCGGTGAAAGCATGTATTACGGCAGCGGCGCGGGAAGCCTTCCGACGGCGAGCGCGGTTGTCGGCGATCTGGTGCGGATGGCGAAGCACTTAGACCGCGTGATCCCGATCGAATGGAAGGAACAGGCGATCACCCTGGCGGATGAAAAAGAGCAGACTTACGCGCATTTCGTCCGCTGCGAAGGAACGGACAAGGCGGCGATTGAGGCAGCGTTTTCCGTGGAAGAATATGTGGATGCAGGAATTTACGGAGAGACCGGATTCGTGACGCCGAAGATGACGGAGCGCGAGTTTGACGAGAGATGCGCACGGCTTGGCGAAGGGGTTTTCTTAAAGCGGATACGCCTGTCGTAAAGAGGAGATAGATAAAGGAATGTTGATTGTTAAAAAATTCGGCGGCAGTTCGGTCGCGAACAAAGAAAGAATATTAAATGTTGCCGCACGTTGTGCGGAGGATTACAAAAGAGGGATACAGGTCGTCGTTGTTCTTTCTGCTATGGGCGATACAACGGACCGGCTGATCAATTTGGCGCACGATATCAATCCGAACGCGCCGAAACGGGAAATGGATATGCTGCTTGCGACGGGAGAACAGACTTCGGTCGCGCTGATGGCGATGGCGTTTCACGGGATGGGGATTCCGGCGATTTCGCTGAATGCCTTTCAAGTGGTGATGCATACGACGAGCACCTATTCGAACGCCCGCTTTAAGCGGATAGATTCCGAGCGGATTACGCATGAATTGGACAGCGGCAAGATCGTTATCGTAACCGGCTTTCAGGGAGTCAATAAGAGGGACGATGTAACGACTTTGGGCCGCGGAGGGTCCGATACGACTGCGGTTGCGTTAGCGGCGGCGCTTCGGGCGGACGCCTGTGAGATTTATACGGACGTGGAGGGCGTGTATACGGCGGACCCGCGTGTGGTAGAAGGCGCGCGCAAGATCAAGGAGATTACCTACGACGAAATGCTTGAACTCGCAACGCTCGGGGCGAAGGTTTTGCATAATCGTTCGGTGGAACTCGCGAAAAAATACGGCGTAGCGCTTGTGGTACGTTCGAGTATGAATAAAGCAAGCGGCACAACGGTAAAGGAGGTTACGCAAGTGGAAGGAATGCTTGTCAGCGGAGTTGCGGTAGATAAAAATACGGCGCGGATTGCAATTATGGGTGTGAAGAATGAGCCGGGTATTGCATTTAAGGTGTTTGATGTTTTGGCAAAAGGCAACATCAACGTCGATATGATCTTACAGTCCATCGGGCGCGACGGCACCAAGGACATTTCTTTTACCGTAGATAAAGAGGATGCAAAAGAAGCGGTTGCGCTGTTAAAAGATAATCAGGCAAGACTTACCATTGAATCCATTAAGGAAGAGAAAAATGTCGCAAAACTTTCCGTTGTCGGCGCCGGAATGCAGACGAATGCGGGCGTTGCGGCGAAGATGTTCGAGGCGCTTTACGACGTCGGCGTGAATATCCGCATGATCGCTACGTCGGAGATCCGCATTACCGTATTGATCGACCTTGAGGATGTGGACATAGCGATGCGCGCGGTTCACAATAAGTTCATTGACGACTGAATCAAGAAATAGAAAAAAAAGAAGACCGGCGTTTTTGTCGGTTGCATGGAAGCGGCAGTTTCGGAGACGCTGGGGTTGGCTTGTTCGTCCGGCGACATATGGGGTGCCGCTTATTGCATTGTGCGCAGGGATACCCTTGGGGCTGTTCTTGTCCCATGTCGGAATCGGTCTGTATCAGGCGCGTGTGGTCGAACCGAAGATCGCGGAGGCAGGGGAGATGACGGCGGACGGCGTATCGGCGGGGGCGTGTTCTCTTTCTCCGTGGCTTCTT
>CAJOQZ010000040.1 GCA_905236585.1 uncultured Lachnospiraceae bacterium | reverse complement strand
TTCCTTTTGCATCCGTCACACGGTACGGCAGACGGCACGCCTGTCCGCATGCGCCCCGATTGCCGCTTCTTCCCCCAATCATGGACGACATCAGACACTGCCCCGAATAACAGACACAAAGTGCGCCATGGACGAACACTTCCAGTTCCACATCTGTCGCCTCATGGATCGCCGCAATCTCCTGTATCGACAGTTCCCTTGCCAGCACAATCCGCGCAGCTCCGGCGTCTTGCAAAAAATGCGCCCCGTATGCGGACGTCACATTCATCTGCGTACTGACATGCACCGGCAGTTCTGGGAAGAACTCCTTAAAAAATGCTAAAACACCGAAATCCTGCACCAGCACCGCATCCAGCCCCTGTCGATACAGCGGAGCGATCATTTTATAAAGCAGGCTCTCCATCTCGATATCTTTTAAGAGCGTATTTACCGTCAAATACGCCTTCTTTCCGAACAGATGACAATAATCGATCAGGGATAAGATCTCTTCTTCCGAGAAATTTTCCGCATATGCGCGTGCGCCGAAACTTTTCCCCCCGAAATACACGGCATCCGCACCGGAAGATAAAACGACTTTCGCCAATGTGAAATTTTTCGCCGGTGCAAGAAGTTCCATCATTAACCCTCTGATATAATAAAGGGACGGCTGCCCGTCCCCGAAGAATCCATTGCTCTTATAATACGTCCGCGTCAAGCGACCCGAGAAGCGCATCCTGCAAGGATGCTTCCAGTTTCTCTTTTGTATGGAGCAGTTCCTTTTTTTCCTGCTCGAGACTGTCGATCGTTTCCTGCAGGGCGTCGAACCGAACCTGATCGGAGATCAGATCATGCTTCAAATCATAGATCTCCTTTTCTTTTTGCTCCATATCTGATTCGTATTTTTCCACCTGCCCTTTTGCCTTGAAAAAATCATCGGCGATATTGAGTTCGATCAGCGTAGACTTCATATCCGGCGTAAGGCGCTTAAAGCCCTCTACCTCGTTAAATTCCGCGATTTTATTGTTAATATATCCCGCAACCCTTTGCAGATATTCTTCTTCTTCATAGCCGCTTAGCGTATACAGTTTTCCACCGATCACGACCTCGGCACTTTTTTTTGCGGACATATTCGTTGATCTCCCTTACATTCAGCCAAACCCGTCTCCTTTTGAAAACGGTCACACTGCTCTTATTATATAGTTAGAGCGAAACAAAATCAATCCCGAAATGAACAAAGGCATCTTTTGTCGCAACCCTGCCTTTCGGCGTCCGATTAACAAGCCCGTTCTGCACCAGATACGGCTCATAGACGTCCTCAATCGTACCGGCATCTTCTCCCAACGCCGCCGCCAGCGTTTCCAATCCGACCGGTCCGCCGCCGAATTTTTCAATGATCGTAAGAAGCATATTCCGGTCGTTCTTATCCAGTCCCAACGAATCCACTTCTAAAAGATCCAGACCCTCTTTGGCGACTGCTTCGGTAATCACTCCGTCGTAGCGCACCTGGGCATAATCCCGCACACGTTTTAACAGTCGGTTTGCCAGACGCGGCGTTCCTCTTGACCGACGCGCCATCTCATACGCCCCGGCTTCTTCCATATCCACGCCGAGTTTTTTAGCGGAATTTTTGATAATGACCGCCAATTCGTCCGGCGTATAAAACTCTAAATGATGGATCACGCCGAACCGGTCCCGTAGCGGAGCGGATAAAAGCCCCGCCCGCGTTGTCGCTCCGACCAAGGTAAAATGCGGCAGATCGAGACGGATGGACCGCGCCGAAGAACCCTTTCCGATCATAATGTCGATCCCGTAATCCTCCATAGCCGGATAGAGCACCTCTTCTACCTGGCGGTTCAACCGGTGAATCTCATCCACAAACAGAATATCTCCCTCGGCAAGATTACTTAGAATCGCCGCCATCTCTCCCGGCTTTGCAATAGCCGGTCCCGAAGTGATCTTGATATGGACGCTCATCTCATTCGCAATGATTCCGGCGAGCGTCGTTTTGCCAAGCCCCGGCGGTCCGTAGAATAGCACATGATCCAAAGATTCCCCCCGCTCTTTTGCCGCATCGATAAAAATCTTCAGGCTCTCCTTTGCTTTCCGCTGTCCGATATATTCATTTAATGTCTGCGGCCGCAGGGTGCCGTCGTTTTTAATATCTTCGGTTAGCGCCTGCGTCGTAATGACCCTTCTTTCCATCTGCTGCTATATCCTCTCGTATGACATAAGTCTGTCAAAACATCGCCATGCGCTTTAAGCATTCTTTTAACGCCGCATCCGTGTCAAGTTCGTCGGCATTCTCGATCGCATTGTACGCACGCAGAGCCTCCGCTCCGCTGTATCCCAAAGCAACCAGCGCAGCGACCGTATCATTTTTCACCGAAGGCTCCGCGACAATGCCGCCTCCCATATCAAGCCTCGCTTCTATCGCATCTTCCATGTCGATCTTGTCTTTTAAGTCTAAGATGATCCGCTTGGCACTTTTCGGACCGATCCCCGGTGCCTTTGCGATCGTCTTCGCGTCTTCGGAAAGAATCGCAAACCGCAGTTCGTCAAAGGTCAGCGAGCCCATCACGGCAAGCCCCGCTTTCGGACCGACGCCGTTCACCGTTAAAAGCAATTCAAACGTTTCTTTTTCTTCTTTTGACAAAAAGCCGAACAGGGCGACGCCGTTCTCCGACACCTGAAAATGTGTATAGATGCGGACGTTATGCGTTCCGCGTACCAGCCGTTCGAGATCCGAAATCGGAAGATAAATCTGATAGCCGATCCCCTCGTGGTCGAGGACGACCGACTCCGCCGTAATCTCTTCTATCGTTCCCTCAATATAGGCAAACATGCCGTTCCTCTCCTTTTTTGATTCTTTACCTTCCGCATTTTTTTACATTGCGGGCAGACGCTTTATGATCTCCGCCGAAAGGATTCCGATCAACGCTCCGGTCACGACGCCGGCAATCATCAGCGCCGGTGCATAAAAAAAGATGTTGTAGTTTTCGACAACGACCGCCGCTACGATCAACTGTCCGATATTATGCGAAAATCCTCCGGCGATGCTTACGGCATATACCGAAAACCGCTTCGTTTTTTTTAAGAGCGTCATGCACAGCCAGCTTAATATTCCGCCGGATAAACTGTAGATAATGGAAAACGCGTTCCCAAATAAAAAACCGGAAAGCAGAATGCGCCCGATATTCAAAACCAAGGCTTCCTTTGTCCCTATCCGGTAGATCAAAATTACGACCAGACAGTTGCAAAGTCCCAGTTTCATTCCCGGCACCCCGAAGTAAAACGGGATCAGCGACTCAATATAACTTAAGATCAACGCCAGCGCCATACATACGCCAAGCATTGCCGTATGTTCTCTTTTCATTTTACGATCCCGTCGTATTCGCCCGTCCTGCCGCCGTTAATCGTAATGACGATTTTGTGAGGAAGACAGACAATCGCCTCGTTCGCATGGGAGATCGCTCCCTGACGGATGCAGAGCCGGTCGGGACAGTCGGCTTCTTCCATATGAACGCTGCCGTTTTCAATCACAACCGTATTCTCCACATGCCCGTCGTCTGCCTCGATCGGAACCGTCTGCGCTTCGGACAGATCATATCTGCCAAAGACATCGCCATCCACCGTAATCACAACCGTCTCGCCTGCCTTTTCCCCTATTCGAAGGAAAAGAAACGCCGCCGCGCAAAGTAAAAGGAGCGCCGCCAAAAGCATCACATCCGCGGTACGGATTCCAAGAAAAAAATCATCTGCGGTTTGCTTCCCATCCGAATCTATGTCCGCAAATTTCTCACAAAACTTATGAATCTTCCCCATTGTCTTCCGCTAAGCGGCCCATATAATAAAACCCTCTGCACTCCGCCAGTTCCACCGGCACGATCTGTCCGATCAGCGATGCATCTCCCGGAAAATGCACGACGGAATTATTGTCCATCCGTCCCGTAAGCAAATGCTTATCCTGCTTGTTCACCTGCTCGACAAGGACTTTTTGCACTGTCTTGGCATACTTTTCTGCTTTTTTTGCACCGATATTCTGTACCGTCGCAAGCAGCCGGTCGAACCGCCGCTGCACGACATCTTCCGGCACCTGCGTCGTCCACTGCGCCGCCGGGGTTCCGGTACGTTTGGAATAGATGAACGTAAAAGCGCTATCAAATCCGACTTTCTCCACAACGGAAAGCGTCTCATCGAAATCTTTTTCCGTCTCTCCAGGGAAACCGACAATGATATCCGTTGTAAGCGCAATCTCCGGCATAGCGGCTTTAATCCGATCCGTAAGCGCCAGATAGTCTTCCTTGGTATACCGGCGGTTCATCCGCTCTAAGAGGTGGCTGCTCCCCGATTGCAGGGGAAGATGCAGATGTTTACAGATCTTGTCGGAAGACGCCATTACCTCAATCAGTTCATCCGAAAGATCTTTTGGATGGGACGTCATAAAACGAATCCGCTGCAACCCGTCGATCTTCGCCACCTCGGCAAGCAACTTTGCAAACGATGTCTTTGTCTCCAATGTCTTGCCATAGGAATTGACATTCTGTCCTAAAAGCATGATCTCCACCACGCCGTCATCTACGAGGCGCTCTGCTTCCCGCAGGATATCCTTTGGCTCGCGGCTCCGCTCACGCCCCCGCACATAGGGCACGATGCAGTATGTGCAGAAATTGTTGCATCCATACATGATATTCACGCCGGATTTGAATTTGTATTTCCTCTGTGCAGGAAGATCCTCTACAATATCCCGGTAACTGTCCCAAATGTCAATGATCTGACCGTCTGCCTCCCACATCGTCACAAACAGTTCGGGAAGTTTGTAAATATTATGCGTACCGAAAACTAAATCCACGAACGGGTAGGTATTTTGAATCGTATCAACAACCGTCGGCTCCTGCATCATGCAGCCGCAGAGAACGATTTTCATTTTCGGATTCTTGTGTTTTATTTCCTTTAACGTCCCGAGCCGTCCGTAAACCTTATTATTGGCATTCTCCCGAACCGTACAGGTATTATAAAGCACCAGATCCGCCTGTTCGTTCTTTGCCTCTTCATAACCGATCTCCTTTAATATCCCGGTCAGTTTCTCCGAGTCGAGGAAATTCATCTGACATCCGAATGTTCGAATGAAGAAGGTAAGCCGCCGCCCGATTGCATCACTTCGTTTGGAAACGAGCGCACGCGCTTTTTGCATAAACTCATACTGTCGCTTCGTTTCCGCCGAAGCGCTCATCCTATCCCCTGTACTATTCATATAACAAACCCTTTTTTCAAATAATCTTTAAGCAAAAACAATCTCATCCACCGGAACATCCGTTGCATTCACGGGGACGTTTGTAAAAATCTGTTCTTCAAACGCGACGCCAATCTTTTTTCCTGCCGGAAATTTTGCAAAAAACCGGTCGTAATACCCTTTTCCAAAGCCGATCCGGTGCCCGGAGGTATCAAATGCAACGCCCGGCGTCACACAAAAATACTCTTTGCCGCCCAAAAATGGATGCGTGCGATCCGTCGGTTCCATCACATGGAATGCGCCTTCCGTAAAATCATCAAGCGTCTGCACCATAAAAAAAGTAATCGAACCATTCTCCGTAACCGGGAAAAACAACCGGCGACCTTCCGTAAGAAGTTCCTGATACCATTCGCGCAGATCCACCTCATCATAAAGCGGATAAAAGCAAAGAACCGGCATTCCCTCGGATGCTTCGGAAAAGAGATCCCGCAAGCGTACTGCGATCCGACGGCTTTTTTGCGTTCGGACAAAAACCGGCAAGGCGCGTCTTTTCCGCAGTGCTTCGTTTCGAATCATTTCGGCTGTATGCATTTTTATACTTCCAACTCATCGAGCAGGTCAAAGTCCTCATCATAATGCGCCGCGAAATAGGTGCCTTTATAATGATTTTCAAAAATCTGATGCAGGATCGACACATCCCCACCGTTGGCTATAATCATATCCGCCCCCGCCCGCGTCGCAATCCGTGCCGCCTTTAACTTGGTAGACATACCGCCCGTTCCAACATCGCTGCCCGGAACGTCCGACACCATCGCCATGATCTTCTCGTCGATCCGCTCCACTTTACGGATAAGTTCCGCATCCGCGTCCTCCCTCGGATCAGCGGTATACAGCCCGTCCGTATCCGTAAGGATAATCAAAAGATCGGCTCCGATCAAAGATGACACCAATGCGGAAAGCGTATCGTTGTCACCGAACTCGACCTCGTAGGTATTCACCGTATCGTTCTCGTTGACGACCGGAATCACCCCCATCGCAAACATTGCCGCCATGGTATTTTCCACATTCTTGCGGTTGACGTTATTTAACATCGTGTTTTTCGTCATCAAAACCTGTCCCGCTTTTTGATTGAACTCGGCAAAAAACCGCTGATACAAGGACATCAGCCGTGCCTGACCGACTGCGGCAAGCGCCTGTTTTTCCGGCAGGGTCTTGGGTCTGTGGTCGAATCCCATCAACTGTCTGCCGACCGCGATCGCGCCCGAACTAACCAGACAAACTTCGATCCCGCGGTTTTTCAAATCCGACAGTTCCATGGCAAGACGTTCCATTTTGATATAATCGACCTTCCCCGTTTCGCCATGCACCAAAGAGTGGGAGCCGATTTTAATGACAACCCGTTTATAATCCTTTGTGTTTGATTTTTCCATAGTCATACGATTCTATCATAACTGTTTTGAACAAAAAAAGTTTATCATACCTTATCTGAAACTGCAATTCCCACACACGCAGGAAGCTGTGTTATATCTTTAATCCTCGGAACCTCCGCATCGATGCTTCCGAAGCCGTACGCTGCATGAATAAATTCTCCGTGCGCCTTTATCGTCGCTTCGTAATCGCTTTGAATATCCCCGACATAGAAGAACCGCTCCAAATGGTACTTGTCCGCGATCAGCCGGATATTTCCATCCTTCGGCAGTTCATTGTCGCCGAAGCATTTCCAATCCGTGATATATTCCCGCAGACCGCAGACATCCATAAATGTCTCGATATAGCCCTGTTGACAGTTGCTTACAATAAAAAGCGGATATTCTAATGCAAGCGCACTAAGCACATCCTTCACGCCGTCGTAGGCTTTGGGCGGATGCGCGGCAAGATATTCGTTTTCATATGTCTCGCATTCCTTTAGGATCGGCATCCGCTCCTTAATAGGCATATCCGGCAGAAAATACTCTCCGAACGCAGTCATCGGCTTTCCCATATTTTTTACAAAATCTTCTTTGGTACAGCGTCTGTCAATCTGCGGATATCTTGAAAAGACCTCATCCCATGACGCCGCCACCTGTTCGGAGGAATCCCAAAGCGTCCCATCCACATCTAAAATAATACCGATACGCATATGCTTAATCTCCATGATCTGCCATTTTTTGAAAACGTTTTTCGTTACACCTTATGGTATTCCATCATTCCGGTTCGCGCCAGCGCCGTCCGCACCCCCATTCCAAGCATAGCGGCAAGTCCGATCTTTATCAGATCAAACGGAATGAAAGGAATCACGCAAAGCGCAAGAGACTGACGCAGACTCATCCGCATCAGGAACATAAACCATGCCGTACCGAAGGCATACAGCACCATTTCTCCCAATATCATCCCGCATAAATGCATATAGACTTTTTTCGCCGGAAATCGGTCGATAAACCATCCGCCGATTGCCGCCATGAATAGATAGCCGATAATATAACCGCCTGTCGGCCCTGACAATTTTGCAATGCCGCCCGAAAAGCCGGAAAATACCGGCAGTCCGAATGCTCCTAAAAGAATATATAATCCAACTGCGGCACATCCGTCCCGAAGTCCCAATGCATAGACGCATAAGAACACCGCCATTGTCGATAAAGATACCGGCACCGGACCGATCGGTATCGAAAACGGCCCAATTATACAGCAAAGCGCCGTCATAATCGCGATCGAAGTCATTTGTTTCGGAGTCAGTCTCATAATCTCGTTCCTTATATCTTTACTCAACCCACATAAATCATCTTTTTTGCTGAGAACAAACAATCTCAAGTGTGAGGTTAAGGCATTCTTGCCGTCGAACACTTAAGATTTGTTTGTTCCCAAAGGAATATTGGATAAAAAGTGATTTCCGTGTACTCAATTAACTAATGATAGCATATTTCAGAAAAATATGTTAGAATATTTTTTGTCAACCGGCATAGGGATTGTCTCCGGTTGCAGCAATAATTATCAAATATATAAGGAGGAACTACCAATGGACAAGTATGAATGCCCTTGCGGCTACGTGTATGATCCGGCAGAAGGTGATCCGGACAACGGCATCGCTCCCGGCACCGCATTTGCGGATATCCCGGACGATTGGGTATGCCCGACCTGCGGCTTAGGCAAGGACGCGTTTACAAAAGTTGACTAAGGAATGAATAACCGGCGCTGTTTTAACTTGCATGCGCCGGTTCTTATCTTAATAAATGGAGAAAATTTATAATGCGCTATTTTACATCCATCGAAAAACAAACTGACAATCCGTTCTTAAATCTATATCATATGAATGCCGTAAAAAGAAACGGCGAACCCTTCGATTACTATTTTGCGTCACGGATCAAAGACGGAAGCGTCCATGCCGCAACCGGCACATACGCCCCCGAGGGGATCTGTATCTATGCAGTAAAAGAGGACGATCCGAGACAACTCCTTATGGTGCATCAGTATCGCTACCCCCTTGGTAACGAAATCTATGAACTTCCGGCAGGTCTGATCGACGTAGGCGAAACGGCGTCCGAAGCCGCCATTCGGGAAATTCGGGAAGAAACCGGTCTTGCCCTCACTGTCATCTATGATTCGTCCGTAAACCGTATCGGCTCGCAAGCGCTCGTT
>CAJOQZ010000039.1 GCA_905236585.1 uncultured Lachnospiraceae bacterium | reverse complement strand
CCGGTTTCGGTGTACTTGACGGCGTTCGTTAAAATATTTAAGATCACCTGTTTGATCCGTACTTCGTCACCGTAAAGGATATGCGGCATGCGTTCGTTGACGTTTACATAAAAGGCAAGATTTTTGTCCTTTGCCTTGACCGCGATCATATTGATCAAGTCGTTGATCATCGACGAAAGTTCATACTCCGTCGGAATAATGTCCATTTTCCCCTCTTCGAGTTTTGACGAATCCAAAATGTCATTCACCAGCCCAAGCAGGGATTTGCCGGCGTTCTGGATATCCGTCGCATAAGTCAGGATCGCTTCGTCGTCCGTCTCCCGCAGGATCATTTCGTCTAAGCCTAAGACCGCGTTGATCGGCGTCCGCAGTTCGTGTGAAACGTTGGATAGAAAGTTCGACTTGTTTTCGGAAGATTTCTGCGCGATGACAAGATCCGCCTGCAGCCGCTCTTTTTCCCGCATCTCATCCACAAAACTCGTGATCTTCGTCGCCATATTTGACAACGCATCATAGAGTTCGCCGATCTCATCATCATTGTCAATCGGCAGTTCCTTCACTTTTCCCAGTTCCTCCTCGCGCTGCGCGTCATCCACGTCGCAGAAGTCCCGCACCACTGACGCCATTGACGTGATCGGGCGGACGATGCGCCCCTGCGCGTAATAATCAGCAAGCACCGTCAGCGGAATCAGCGTGTTCAGGATCATCATCAAAAGTTTTACGTCGAAAGCGAGGCCGCTGGCGTTCATGATAAAACGCAAGTTTTTTTCACCCTCATGACGACCATCCGCATCCTCCCTCTGCCCGGAATCGTCCGCAGCAGATGCCTCCCCCGACGCAGACGCATTATCCGGATTATCCTCATCCGTCGAAGCAAACGCGCTTCCTGTATTCTCCGTATCCGTCGAGGCAGATACACTTCCTGTATTCTCCGTATTCGTCGAGGCATTTATGCTCTCTGCGTTCTCTACATCCTGTGCATCCTCCGCGCTGATCGTAACCCCGTCTACCATAATCGCATCAGACGACGATCCAGCTACTGTACCGCTATCATCCTCGCCCGATATCACCGTCACGGCGTCCCCTTCGCCGATTCCCAGTAAATCCGTCCAAAAGAATCCTTCCACCGAATCAATCATGTCATCCGCCATTTTCGGAATCAGGGCGTTTGCAAAAAATATCGCCGCAAAGCCAAGGATCACGCCCTCCGCCATAATCAGCGCCGTCACCCGGCGGGAAAGACGCGACGCACGTAAAAACCTCACCTGCTTGTCGCGGTCGTCCACTTTCGAATAATATAAGCCGTTAAACGTCAGCGTCTTGACCTCTTCGGGCGCATAATTGAAAAACATGTAGGTCAGCCCCACGGCAAGGGCGCACTCCGGTATTTCTCCGACGAAAAATCCCAACAGTTGAAAAAAGGAAAACCTTGCAAGGCCAAACGCGCTGACTACCGCCTCAAGAACCATCTGCACATCGCCGAGCACAAACGCAAAAATTACGATCAGCCACAGCATCTGTATCTTGTTCTTCGTCTGGTCGTACCAGCGGGCGCGTACCGTAACAAACGCAATCACCGCAGCGATCAGATAAATGAAAACAGCGTAGGCATTGTCAATATCAAGGATCAGCATATTGACGAAAGTCAGGGTAAAGCAGATCATCGCAGGAAAAAAGCCGCCAATGCCCGACATCAAAAGCACCAGAATATTGTCAAAATGAAACGTGATTCCACCAATGACAATTTGCCCGATATCTTCACCGGAACTCATGGTTTTGTTGATAAGGAACGCCGTGACGAGCATCACCGCTATTGTCAATAGACCGTAATGAAGGATCTGACGGTTCCTGTCGCCGAACAATTCCCTCGACTTCATCATGGTATGATCCCGCAGCTGCCCGATTTGTTCCGCCGATTCACTGACGCTGTGCAGCGGCTGATCGATCTGCTCTCTGATTTTTTTTCTGAAATAATTAGCCCCCGCCATACCTGCTCCTCTCATTGCTAAAATAATTACAATGAATCAACTATGTGGATAATGTGGACAAATTCGTTGATAACAACTTCCACTATACGCCGTATGATACGGCAAACCGCCCCGCACAAACGGGACACATCATCAAATCCCTTGCGCCTTTAACGCCTCTATTTCCCGTTCCAAATGCTCCAGACGGGACAGGCATCCGCTGATCTGTACTTCAAGAATCGTAGATTTGTCATGAACCGGAATCGAGCGGTTGAGTTTATTGACAAGTTCCATATGATTCTCTGCCAGCAGTTGAATGTTGTGATTGGTTACGTTTTCGATGGAGAGTTCCATATTGTGTACCCTCTCCTCGAGTGCATCCAGACGCTCCTCGATACGACCCATCCTCTCTTCAATACGACCCATCCTCTCATAAATCGGCTGGAGTTTTTCGTCCATTTTTTGATCGAACAATTCTCCGATCACCATTATGTCCTCTTTTGTAAGAGTCATTCCTTGTCCCCCTTTCTGCTTCCCCAGTGCCGACATATCACCGTCGATTACTGTGTAGTTTTCTGCTGTACGTTTTTCATTTTGCTTCATTCGATTCTCCTTTCAAGGTGGTACATTTTGACAGGAGAAGCCGCTTCCTCCTGCCCGTAACATAATAAAACTGGAAATGTGGCAGAAGTCGTAAGATTCACTAAAATAAAATAATAATAAAAATATGATTAAAAGATTAAAATATTCTGCCACCAACAATGTAACATAGTCTAAACAGATATGCAACAAAAAAATGAAGGCTCTAAGTTTTCACCTAAAGCCTCCATAAACATGGGAGGGCATATGATATGCCCGAAAAAGGGTAGAATATAGACACACCGCGCTCCTCGGCCGCAAAAGGATGAAACGTTCCTTCTTACGTACTCCCCTTGCATGTATCGGCGTCTTGGGAGCAGGTGTACTTTGGCTTGATGCTATCCGGTATCGCCGGACTCATTTTTTACTGTAAATTGCAGAATCCCCGCCCAATGACCGGCATGGAGGTCGCTGTCTATGACAATTTCGCATACCATGTTATGCGTTTTTTCGCCTGTACCGATTTCTGCCGCATTAAATGTCACGTCCTTCTGTCCGTCGAAATGATTGTCGCGATACTTTTCACCGGTACTTTCTCCTGTAACATACTCACCTGCGGTATAAATAAAACCGTACCCGCCGATTGCAACATCCCCGGTTCCGTTTCGATTCTTTAACTCAAAGTTATAATCCGAATCCTCAACCGTTTCCATTCCTAATGTATAGCGTTCCGCCTTATCTGTAAAATTGGTTACCACATCAAAATCCAACTGTCCGATAACGCCTCGATTAACTGATGTGATATCTACCGTTTTCTCAATGCTTATGATAAAACTGGCGGTTGCTCCGGTCGCTTTCGCTCCGAGCAGCGGAATGGTCCGCATGGAGCGTATCATTTCATCCGTGAGATTAAACTCCATGGAATACCCTTGTATGGTGGTATCCTCATCCTCTCCGGTCTGTCCGGCTGCTGATAATGCCCCTTGCGAGAGCGTCTCTTCCGTCGGCGTTATTTCCGCCTCGATAACAGGAAGTTCTTCCTCTGGTGTCTCCTCTTTCGCTGCATCCGACGCGTTTCCGCTCTTTGCTTCTGCAACTTCATTATTCTCTGTTTTGTTTTCCGTTACTTCCTTATTTTGAGTGTTTTCATCCTCTTTTGCATCCGAGGAAGTTCCTTCTGCTTCATTTGATTTTTCCTCGCCGTTTTTCGGTACGCTTTCTTCGGATTCCGACGGACCGTCCGTTTTTTCTTCTTCGGCGTTGTCTGCCGGTTCGGATGCCGTCGTCTTTGCGGTAAGAAGGTTCATTGTAGAAATTGGTACAGTCTCTTCATCTGTATACACGACTTTTTCGCCGGTGCTTCCACTATCTGTTGCATTGTCTTCGCTTTCCGTTGCAAATACAGGCGCGGCGGGAACTGCCGCAAAAGTCAGTGCTAATGCGATTGTCGTGAGCAGACATATGAAGTTGTATGAGCGGTTCTTATGTCTTTTCATGTTGATGGTTCCCTCATCCAAACCATAAATGCCAAAGATACGTATTCTATCTGTACAATATCCGCCATCAAGTTTCTTCGGACGGAAGATGTTCATATTTTAACCATACTCCCCGAACTGCTTACGCGACCGGCGCAAATGCCACCTCCATGTGTGATTTTCGGCAAGCCGAAAATCCTGCGCCTTTGCCCGACATCCATGTCGGGCAATCGCTGTCATCTGTTAAAATATGTCCATCTTCCAAGTCCTTGAAACATTCCTGCGGCTATTGTACAGACAGAATACTCATTTCACGTCTGCCCT
>CAJOQZ010000038.1 GCA_905236585.1 uncultured Lachnospiraceae bacterium | reverse complement strand
GGTGAAAATATAGGTTCCCGCCGCGAAAATGTATGCTCCGAGCGGCTCCGTTTTATGCGGGCTTGAACTTCTCGCCAGACGGTCAAACAGTCCGACCCACTCCTCTATGAGAAACTGCATCCGCCCCGGTATCAGGGTAAAATGCGGGATCACAAAGATGCGAAGCAAAAGCGCCGCAAAAAGGATCGCTCCCGTAACGATAAAACCGGAAACCAAAGACGGATTTACCGCAAGCCCCATCGGCAGGGCAATCTTGTTGGCGCTGTGTAAGACCGCGTCCTTCATGACCTCCTGGATGGTTTCTCCCTTCGCCGACTGCGAGAATGTACGCACGATCCCGATTCCAAGCAGGATGAGCAGTACCCCCGTAATAATAAGTGTTTTTTTCTGTGATTGCTCCTTCATGTACAATTCCTTTTCTCTGCACTACTGCTTCCACGCTTCGATCTGATCCCTAACCCACCGAAACCACATATCCATGCCCTCGCCGGTCTTAGCCGAAATCGGAATGATCAGTGCGTTCGGATTACGCTCCATGATCGCTTCATAGCATTTGTCAATGTCGAAATCAAAGTATTCGACCGTATCGATCTTGTTGATAAGCACCACATCACAAACCATGAACATAAGCGGATACTTCAGCGCCTTGTCGTCGCCCTCCGGAACGGATAAGATCATGGCGTTCATGGATGCACCAGTATCAAACTCCGCCGGGCAGACAAGATTCCCGACGTTTTCCAAAATAGCAAGATCCACGTCCTCCGGGATCAGTTCCTCCAATCCCTGCCTTGTCATCCCCGCATCCAAATGGCACATGCCGCCGGTATGCAGCTGCACGGATTTGACGCCGGTGGAAGCAATTTTTTTCGCATCCACGTCTCCGTCGATATCCGCCTCCATGACGCCGATCTTGTAGTCATTCTTCAATGCCTCGATGGTGCGCATCAGCACCGTCGTCTTGCCCGCGCCCGGAGAAGACATGATGTTCAGGAGAAAAATCCCCATGTCCTTCATCAAACCCCGCAGTTCATTTGCCTCTGCGTCGTTGTTCTCATAAACGCTTTTTTCCAGATCAATAATTTTTACTTCACCCATATCGTTCCCCCTTTGTCAGTCATTTTCCGTCCAATCGGTCTTTGCAAATTCCTTCGCAAGATATGTAAACAGCCTTTCTCTGTCGATCGGCTTCGATATCAATACATTCATTCCCGCATTGCGCACGCGCTCCTTTGCGTCCTCCGTAACGTCTGCGGAAAGCGCGATAATGGGAATTTCTTCGGCGTCCCGCATCGGGAGGCTTCGGATGTCCTTTGCCGCATCCACGCCGTTTTTGACCGGCATCATCAGATCCATCAGGATCGCCTGAAAATGGTATTCGCCCCGCGCCTCGTAGATATCGACGGCTTCCTGTCCGTCACGTGCCAACTCCGAATGAATGCCTTTTTCGTTCAGCATTTCAATGATGACTTCGGCGTTTATCACATTGTCTTCGACAACGAGGACGTTTTTCCCGTATAATACGCGTTCCTCATAGGTCTCCGACTGGTGTACATGCAAGGAAATCTGTTCTTCGGTCGCAAGCGGATAGCTCATTTTCACCGTAAACTCCGTACCCTCGCCGACTTTGGAAAAACACGAAATCGTACCGCCCATCAATTCGACCAAATTCTTGCAGATAAAAAGCCCCAAGCCCGTACCGTCGCGGTATTCCGCTCCCCCGTCATACTGCTCGAAGGGCTGGTACATCCGCTGCTGAAACTCTTCGCTGATGCCGATCCCGTTGTCGCGGATCATATACAGATACTCTGCGCGGTTCTCCCGGTAACGGACCGTCGTAACAAACGAGATCTTCCCGCCCGACGGGGTAAAGCGCAGGCTGTTGGTTAAAAGATTAAGAAGCGCCCTCTCCACATGCTTCTCATCCATCATCACATAACGCCTTTCACAGCCGCGGATATCGGATTCGAATGTCAGACCGGCTATCTTCGCCTGCTCTCTGATGATGGTCGTCACCGAGGACAGCACCGTATCTTCGCGTATCGCGTTCGATACCGTAACGATCTTGCCCGCATTGATCCGGCTTGTCTCCAAAATCTCTTCAACCAATCCGAGCATATACGCGCTTGACGTTTTAACTTTTTCCAAATTGTCACGGACGTCGGCGGGCAGATCCGGCTTATCAAGGGTCAAGTCCACAAGACCGGAGATCGCCGTCATCGGCGTGCGCATATCATGCGACATCTGCGAGAGGAACGTCTCCTTCTCCTGTCCGGTGCGTACTGCTTCCCGCAGCGCCGCCGCCATCTCTTCGATCTGTTCCTGATCGTCGATCTGCTTGGTCGTATCAATAAACGTAATTACCAAGCCCTGTAATTTGCTGTGCGTATCATAGCCGTCACTGCTTGTAAAATGCGCATCTTCATTCGCACGGTACGGCACGATGCGGATCAGATAGGTCTTGCCCGCAACGGAGGCGCAATGCTCTTCGATCGGCTCCATGGTATCCAGCACGCGGTGCGACAGTTCAATCAGATCGACCGTGGCAAAATTGTAGGATACGAACCGCAGCGACCTGCCGACATCCTGCTCAACGACATTAAACTCGCTTGTGATATACTCCGTAAACTTGCGGATATTCAAATCCTTATCCACCATCAAAATTCCGACTAAGGTCGTGGATAAGAAGTTCGCCATGTCATCATTCAAAGACGCCAGTTCCGTTACCTTCGCCTGATACTCGGAATTGACCGTATATAATTCTTCATTGACCGACTGCAGTTCCTCATTTGAAGACTGCAGTTCTTCATTCGCCGTTAAGAGTTCCTCGTTTGCCGCCTGCAGCTCCGCATTGACGGATTCGAGTTCGGTCACGGTCTGACGGAGGTTTTCTTTTGTCAGTTTTAACTCATGCTCCAAATCGGAAATCCGCTGCGACGCCGCCTTGTCCACGCGATACTGCTTATAGTCGCCGGAAATCGCCTGGCGGCTTCCGCGGACGAATGCAACCGCGTCATAGTTGGTCTGCTGTCCTCTCGCGTCGCGAATCGGCTGCGCTAAAATCGTAATGTATTCCGGCTCGTCGCCAATCTGCACGGGCACTTTTTCATAGATCACCCGTCCGTTCTCCTCGCGGCAGTCGCGAAGCGCCGTCGATAATGCGATACGCAAGTCGTCGCGGATCATGGAAAAAATGTCGTGCG
>CAJOQZ010000037.1 GCA_905236585.1 uncultured Lachnospiraceae bacterium | reverse complement strand
GTAATACTGCGCGGTAAAAATGCCGGCGCCGGCAAGTCCGCCGAAGATTGCAAGAAAATATATGAAGAAGAGTTGGTTCGCTATGGCGACGCCCGTCATCTGCTCCGTCCCGACGCGACCGACCATGATGTTGTCTAAGAGGCTTACAAAATTAGAGATCGCGCTCTGCATCATGATCGGTATCGCAATATATAATAGTCGTCTGTAAAAAGCGGCATCGCCGATGAATTTTTTCCTAAGCATATCTATGACCCCCGTTTTCCATTATAAGAAAACCGGAACTGCCTTGCAACTTTTGGATATTACAAAAAATCAATACTTCCTGCTTAAAACCATGTATGAGATCCAGTACGCGCAAAGCAGCAGGCAGACGGAGTACCCCAGTACCATCTGTATGGTTTCCTGCCCGAGAAGCATTGCGACAATGACGCCGACTCCTTCGACTAAAATCGCAATATATCCCGCCCACGACCAACTTTTCATGCGCAAAAACCGGTTGCGCTCATCACTGATCTCCGTGTCGATTTTCTCACGGTATTTTGGGTTCCTGTTATACTTCAGATGCCGGATAGTCTGAAGCACGCCGACCGCGATCAGACCGCCGCCAAGCCCTGAATACATAGAAGAATCCATAATCTCCGCCATGGACAGCGCCATCAGAACGATCCCCAGCACTATCCAGAAAATGCTCAAATAAAATCGCTTTTTATCATACATCTTCATGCCTCCTCAAATATAAACACTTCTTCGATCATCAAATCAAAATACTTCGCGATCTTGTAGGCAAGCAGAATCGACGGATTATACCGCCCGTTGTCTAATGAACTGATCGTCTGCCGCGATACGCCCATCAGTTTTGCAAATTCTTCCTGCCGGATTCCTCTGGAGTTTCGAATCTCTTCTATCCGATTTTTCATGATTACGCTCACCATGTGTTGTAAAGTTCGCTTTACATCATGAATATACCATGTAAAAAAGGATATGTCAAGCGTACTTTACATTCCATTGCGAAAAAACTCCGCCGACTGTCTTCCCGAGCCGGCGGAGTTTGTCGCGCAGTCTATTTTTTTTCGGATTCTTCCGCTTCTGCTTCTTCCTTTTCCTTCGGGATGCGGCTGTAGACTTCCGTCAACCCCCGGATGCTCGCCGCAAGATCGTCCGAAAGCGTATGCGGCAGTAAGCGCCACTGCCAGTTGCCCTCGTCGGTTCCCGGCGTGTTAAGCCTCGCCTCCCTGCCCCTGCACAAATAATCCGCAAGCGGAATGATGCAAAGATCAGCCACCGACCGGTACGCCTCACGGATGATGTCCCAGACAAGCGCCCCGTAATCCGTATGCAGGGAATTGACATAGCGCCGCGTGAAGTCCCGCTCGCCCTCATTGATCTCCTCTACCCACGCCCGCGTCGGCGTATTGTCGTGCGTTCCGGTGTAGACGACGCAGTTGTTCGAATGCCGGTGATTTAAGTAGATCGAATCCCAGCTCGTAAAGCCGTACTGCAAGACCCTCATCCCCGGGAAACCGCTGTCTTCTAACAGTTTTTGATTCTCCGGCGTATTTGTCCCGAGATCTTCCGCTATCATGTGAAGTTCCCCTAACTCTTTTTCCAAAGCGTTAAAAAGTTTCATTCCCGGTCCCGGATAGGACTTTCCGTTCTCCGCCGTCTCATCCCCGTACGGAATCCCGTAATATTCGCAGAACCCATGAAAATGGTCGATGCGGATCACGTCATACCACTCGTAATTGCGGCGGATGCGCTCCACCCACCATGCGTAGCCGTTTTTTTCAAGGGCGTCCCAATCATACGCCGGATTCCCCCACAACTGCCCCGTCGGGGAAAAAGCATCCGGCGGACAGCCCGTCACCATGAGGGGCTTTGCATCCTTATCCATCATGAACGTTTCCGGGTGCGCCCACGCATCCGCGCTGTCCATCGACACATACAGCGGCAGATCCCCGATGATCTTGACATTCTTCTCGCCCGCGTAGGCATGAAGCCTCCGCCACTGCTTATCAAACTCATACTGGCGGAAGTTATAAAGGCCGATATTATCCGCCTGCTCCTTTTTTACTTCCGCAAGCGCCTTTTCCTCGCGCAGCCGGTATTTATCCTCCCATTCGAGCCATGATCTGCCCTCGTGGAGATCCTTCAACGTCATATACAGCGCGTAATCTTCGAGCCAGAACGCCTCTTTTTTGCAATAGGCGTCATATTCCTCCTGCAGATCTTCGCGTTCCTTGAACCGGTTGTACGCCTTTTTTAATACGACCGTCCGTTTTTCATACAATGCGCCGTAATCTACAACCTCGGGATTGTTTCCGAAGGATGCGCCGTTTATTTCGTCCCATGTCAAAAGCCCCTCTTCGACCAAATCCCCCAGCGAAATAAAATACGCGTTCCCCGCGAACGCGGAAAATGGCTGGTAAGGCGAGTTTCCGAACCCCGTCGGTCCGACGGGAAGTATCTGCCAGAACCCCTGTCCCGCTTTATGCAAAAAGTCCACAAAATCATACGCCTCCCGCGACAGGCTCCCGATGCCGTACGGTGACGGCAGGGAAAAAATCGGCAGCAATACTCCGCTCTCTCTCATGATGCTATAATTCCTCCTTTGTTAAATGATCATCGTGCAAAATGCTTCCTACGGATTGTTCCGCGCCTTGCACTCCCACAATTCTACATAAATCGAGACGGCTGTTTCATTTCCCCAGCCGCCCCGTCGCTGCTTAAAATATGTCAAGATATTCGTAACTGACCCTTATGATCTTTACGCCTCGGACAGACGCTTCTGCATCTGATCCATGATAAATCCGAAATTCTTCTGCTTATTCTGATAGTCGAGCATGAACACGTAGAATACTTCCCCGTCGTCATCCGACACGGACAGTCTGCCGTAGTCCTCGATAAGAACGGTATTCCCGTTTTTCGTCAGCGCACGGTACTGGATGTAATCATATCCGTCGTTGTCCCTTATCTGCTGGTCGATGCACTCCTGAATAAAATACCAGTCATTCGGATGCACGCAGCCCTTAAAACTTTCCCCCGTAAATTCCATGAACTCCCGCATGTCGTCACACTCATACAGTTCAAGGATACGGCGGTTGGCAAAAAGGATTTGCTGCTTCTCGTCGTTGCGATATACCAAAAAGCCGCCGGGCATCCCCTCGGAAATCTTGTTCATATTGAAGCCCAAATGCGTCCGGTTCGCGCTCGACATGTTCTTCATAAACCGCTTGTAGGAATTGCGCCCGCCCATTTTAACCGTATAAAGCGCAAGGTCGGCATTCTGATACAGTTCGTTGTACTCCGTGCCGTGCGCCGGGAACATGGCGTAGCCGATGGACATGGTATAGGTGATCGCATGCTCGTGGTAGGGAACCGTCTTTTTCGTCTCGGTAAAACCGCTTAAGATATTGTCCACCTGCGCCGCCGGCATATTTTTAAGCACCGCCAAAAACTCGTCGCCGCCGATACGCGCAACCAGCCCGTACGGCTCGAAAATCTCCTTCATGCGGGACGAAGCGTCCTTTAGGATCTGATCGCCGCAGTCATGTCCGTAGCGATCGTTGATCTGCTTGAAATTGTCAAGGTCGAGGATGATCAGCGCCGCATCCACCGTGTCCTCGTCCCTCATGATCTGATCGATCAGCATCCCCGACGTGCTGCGGTTGTAAAGCCCTGTTAAAGTATCGCGCTCCGCAAGGCGGTGGATCGTCTCATTCGTCCGCCGGTAACTGTCCACATCAAAGGTCAGGATAAAGATGTGAATATCGCCGCTTTCCATCTGACGCATCTGGTAGCAGGTATTCATATACCGCGGCGCTCCGTCACCCTGATCGGGCAGCCGCAGATACTCGATATTCTCCGTAATATCGCCGTCCGCGTAGCGTTCTAAGAGCAGATCCCTGTTGTAAAAGTCCTCAACCTGCTTCCTGTCCTGGTCGAGTACCGAGCCGGTAATCATCTCGCGGATCACTTCGTCATACGGAATCCCCATTCCCGAAATATCATCCCCGATGATCTCGGATTTGCCAAGATGCATATTCAAAACGCTGTTCTGATTCAGATTCGCTTCGACGAAGAACGAATTGCGCAAAAACTGATCGAAGGAGCCGTAGTTGAGCATGTTCGTAAAGGCGCTGCTTGCCAAAAGCAGGTACACCGGATTGCCCGGCATATCGTAATATTCCGCTCCGCTCTGGCTGATCTCCGGCAGACGGCGCATCCGCTCCGCATCGATTCCTCTCGAAAGCAAAAGGAACATCTTCTGCCCTTCGGAAATGACCGGAATCAGCATATACATCTGCCAGTCATAATTGCCTTTCGCGTCGCGTGTACGGAAATAATCGACAACGTAGCGTCCGCCGACCTCGTCGACTCTCTCGTCGATCGTAGATAAATCCAAAAAGTCCGAAAACTTCCGCTGGTCTTCCACATAGATATTCTGCTTTGCAAACTTCGCCGCCGCTTCGGCAAGCGTTCACCTGACGATCGGCGTATCATAGCGCGACGTATCGATGTAAACGTTCTTGATGTCGCTGCCGTCGCCCGTAATCATATCCACCCGCGAATACAGGGAGTATAAGAACCGAAGCGACGCATCCATCCGCTCGCCGCGATCGTTCGGATTATCCTCGCTCATCCGCTCCGCAACCGCGATCAGGGCGCCGCTGTCATTTTCGATATTATACGACACGCACCGCATCATCAACTGGTAAAACCCTTCGCTGGTGACAAAATCCTGATCCCGTTCCGTGCCGGTATAGATGCACTGCTCCGCAAGCGCTTTCACCTGCGTTGCAAAGGTAAGTTTATCGTTGTTGAATACATGCTCGGGATCGGTATCGCCGTCCACCCCGAGCGGCTCGAAAACCTTTTGGAAGTTCGCGTTGTACATCAGGAAACGGAACCTCTCGCCGTTAAACTCCATAATCGCGATCGGAAGCAGATTCACAAGCGACGCATCCTCATCCTGATAAGACCAGCCCGTTTTCAGAGGCGTCTGCGACAGAATATTCACGCGTCCGATAGCGTCCGCGTAGTCGCGCTCCATGTCGTTCTCCGGCAAAAGCCGCTCATGCCGCTTAATATCGAACGGCTCGGGTCCTCCAAAGAGAAGCCCCTGCGTCTTCTCACAGCCAATCTCGCGTAAAAAGTCCATGACCGTAACGTCTTCGATATTGCTCATCATGGTCTGGATGCCGAGTTCCTTTGCCATGTTCATGAGGTTTTTCAAGATGATGCGCGCCCGGTGTCCCTCTCCGAACTCCCGGATAAACGACGAGTCGATCTTCAAGGTATCGAACGGCATATCCTTCAAGATATGGAACGTCGAATCCCGTCCGCCGAAATCGTCCATGCCCAAAAGATATCCCGCTTCACGGAACCGCAGAAGTTCGCCATGCATATCCGCCCTGTCTTCCGAAAGCGCACCCTCGGAAAGTTCAAAATGCAGCAGTTCTTTGGAGATGTTATATTCCTTCACCGCCGCATCGACAACGGAGAGCATATCTTCCAATTCAAAATCCATGCGTGACAGATTCAAAGACGCCGGAACAACCGTCTGCCCCTCGTCCATCGCCTTTCGGATATCCCGGCAGACATGCCGGATCATATAGCAGTCCAGCCGGTGAACCTGCCTCGCCTCTGTAAGCGTCGGCAAGTACTCGTCCGGCATAAGCATCCCGTACTCCGGGTCGTCCCACCGGGACAGCGCCTCATACCCGCAGAGGCGCCCGGAAATCACATGAAGAATCGGCTGATAATAAATCTTGATGTACTCTTTTTCCAATGCTTCGGAAAAATGGTGCATCATGTGCTGCTTCAAACGGATCGAGCGTTCGAGCTCCCCGTCGTATTTGCTGAAACTGTCGCCTGCCGCCTCCGCGCTTTTGCAAGCCATCTTCGCATTCGAGCAGATCTCGACTATATCCGTCTCGCCGGATTTCAACTCATAGGTTCCTGCGGTCAGTTCCAGCCCCGTATGCTGCCACTTCGCGTGAATCGCCTCCTGCACCTTGACGATCCTCTCCCGCAAGCCTTCCCTCTGCGCAATCATAATAAAATGGTCGTTCGACGAACGGCACATCTCTTCCGAACAAAACTCTTCCCGGATGATGCTGCTGATGGAAATCAGACTGTCGTAAGCCACGTCAAATCCGTTGCGCATGTAGAATAGTTTGAATGCCTTGACATCAAAATATACACAGGTAAATTCCACCGCTTGCAATTCACCGGAAAGCAGTCGATCCCGCACATCCGTCTGAAATTTTTCTTTTGTAAGAAGCCCGGTGAGCGGATCAACCCCATTGTTGCCAGCGCCCATTGCATAATCCCCCAATTATCTTATATCTGATAGATTTTCACGTCGTCCTTTTCAAAATCGGACGGTATCTTAATATCCCCCGCAAAAACTTCCGTTGCCGGTCCTGTCATAAATACGTGTCCGTCCCCGTTCGGGTCG
>CAJOQZ010000036.1 GCA_905236585.1 uncultured Lachnospiraceae bacterium | reverse complement strand
TATATTGATGACGAGAAGCAGCAGAAGTTTGCCTCGACGCAGTTGTCATTTTACTCGTTGATAGCGATTGTGGCATTTGTTATTATAAATGTGGCGATGCCGAAATAATATCAAGCACACATAAAGGAGAGAGGTGGAAGAGATATGACAACAGACGAAAAATTAGCAATTCTGGAAACGCAGGAAAAGGAGCTGGTCTTCGATTCCTTCACCAATCACGACGCGCTCGAAATCGGGAAGGAGATTGCAGACCGCTTAATTGACTCTGAACGACCAATCGCCATTGTAATCAGGCTGGGCGAGTTTACGGTCTTTACCTATACGATGAAGGGCAAAGAAGAGAGTCATTTCGGATGGGCAAACCGCAAGGCGAATCTCGTAGAAAAAATCGGTCACTCCAGTATGTATGCCCGTATTGCCTATCAGGAGAAAAATGAATATGCCGATTTGGTGGCATAGGAGTGGTGTCGATGCCCTATGCGTTTTCGGGTGATGCGGCGGTAATTTATACAGTCAAAGCAAAATCGGCGACGTTGAGCCGCAAGAAGGCGAGAAACAAGCTGAAAAAATGGCTGAAGCAGCGAGGCGAATGGAATGCCTCGTATGTGTTGGAATTTGATTCGATGGATGGGGAAAACTATTTATTCCATTATTATGAAGACATGGGAGACCATACTGCGACGGTCAACTGGTATGATGTGAACAAACATACCGGCAAGATTTCTGCGATGTTTTAGAGAACAAAAAGGGGATTTCAAAAACCGGAATCCCCTTTTTAAGTATGGGCGCATCGGGACTCGAACCCGAGACCTCCCGCGTGTCAGGCGGACGCTCTCCCAGCTGAGCTATACTCCCATAATCTAAGGAAACGCTGATTGAAGCGTTTCCTTTGTGCCAAATCGCTGCACGAAGTGCATTCCTATGCGATTTGTGTACATGGTCTCTGAGGAAATACGAATGAATCTGCACTTCCCGAATGCAAAAACCGAGATTTATTCTACTATTTTTCGCATTAGTTGTCAACTATCGATTTTTCACCCTTCCCGCACAGCCTTCATAGCTTTTTTGTTGTCGTACATCAGATGATCCGCGCGGCGGAATACATCATCGGCGTTTTTGTCCGAATTTTTGTCGTACTGTGCATAGCCGACAGCGGCGGATACTCGCTCCCATTCTTTCAGCTTCGGATCCGCTCGCAGTCGGTTGATCCGTATGTGAAGCCCTTCGATCAGGATTTGTGAATCGTCATAATCTCGGTCTTGCAAGATCACCACGAATTCATCCCCGCCGATACGGAAGACCGGAGAGTGGGCGAAAATATGACAAACGATTTTGCACAGGGACTTGATTGCCTCGTCTCCGTATTCATGGCCGTAGGTGTCGTTGATCTTTTTCAGGAAATTCAAATCAATCATAGCGATGCCAAATCGAGCCGTTCCGTCTGTGATTTCCCAATTCAGCATATCCGTATAGGTTTCATAGGCACGTTTGTTGCGAACGCCGGTCAGGGAATCCCGCAGCGCCGCAGCTTTGGCCTCATCCGCCCGCTGTTCCGCTTCGATAACGCGCTCCGCGAAATGACGCATATCCACGGACATTTTTTCAACCGCTTCCGACAAGGCTTCAATTTCGTTGTCGGTGTTGATTTCCGGCGCATGGTAGATCAGTTCCTCCGGAGAGCTCTTCTCGTGGGTGGACTTGGCATAAGCGACCACACTGGTCTCCAGTTTCTTGATCGGCATGGTGACGTTGATACGCAGCCAGAACAACAACAATATAATAAACAATACGCCTAAAACCACGGTCAAAACTATATTGACAATGGTGTTGGAATAGATGGTATCATGAATATCCGCCACATCGAAATCCACGCATAAAATCGCATAGGCTTCTTTGTTGGAAGTAAACAGGGGTTTGGCTCCCGTGTAATCAGACCCCCATCCGGTATCCTCCTTGAAAAATGTCAATTTTCCATCACTGAGAACATCCATGAAGGTCTTCGCCAGCGCCGCTGAATAATAATCCTTCGTGGTGTATCCCAGCTCCAAGACCATATCCGGTTCGTATTCTTTTTCGTAGGTCGTCGATGCCGAGCATACGCACATGATGTTGTATTCCGGATCGGTGTTCAGCGGTTTTAATATGTAAAGATAATGTACGTCGTAATGATCTACGAAGTCGTCCATGAATTTCTGCAGTTCGTTGTATTTTTCTGATTTTTTCAGGGTCTTGGCACAATTTGCCAAATCATCGTTGTCGACATGGCTTTCAATGTAGTTGATGACATTTGTCATTTCTTTTTCATATCGTCGGTACATAGCCTCGGTATAGCGGTTGAGCGCGACCAGGCTCAAAACGATGGAAAGAAAGACGATGAACAGAGCGCACACAACCGTGATGCTTCTGTTCAGATGTTTTCGATGTTGCGCCATACAAAAAATTCTCCTTCATAGCTGAAAGACAGCATTTTTGAACAGTTCTTTATTCCCACTCTGTAGCTATCTAACTAATCTTAACTGTTTTTGTTTAAGTTTCTGCGATTTTTGTACAGTATTTGGTTAGATTTACACCTGTTATTCTGACTTACTGATTTTTTGTTGCCAAAATGTTGCCACGCATCATCAAATTATGCGTATATGTTATTCTCCTCTACCACATTGTCTTCTTCCTCTTCTGCTACAGCATCAAGCCAGTTTTGAGCATAGCCGGGAGTAAGGTTGAATTGAATTATGAGATAGTTCTTTATATCTTCATCTGATCCCCCAAAGAGCTTACCCATTTTTATTGCACCACGTATCTCTGCAGACTTCTGCTCTGCCTTCTCAATATATTCCGGACTTACTATCGCTCTCATGATCTTCTCAACCTCCCCTCTATGCGCATCCAGATAATCCTTCATAACATTCTCATCAGAACAGATCTTAAAGATTTCCTGAATGGTCTTCTCATCATCGTCCTTATATTTTGACATCTGTTCATCAAATATCTGCGAAAACCTGATGTATTCTTCAAGAATCCCACTGCCATTCTTCACATAGATGACCTTTGCCAGAAGTTCAGGTTGACCTGTCTTTCCCTCAAAAAATTCCTTGTTAAGAGACAGTATATATCTCCCCATATCATCCTTGTCAAGATTCGAAAACAGCCTGGGAATACTTTTCCCCGTGTAGACAACATATGTTTCGATATCCGGCATCTCTACTTTAGCTCCCTCATACAAGTTATCTCCATTATTGATAAAATAACTCATGAGCGTATCGATCACATATTCCCAGATACGGATGATCACGTTGGTAGACCACTTCGACTGAGCCTCAATCAGGATGAGAAGTCTTCTTTTCAAACCACCAACCATAAACCCAAGATCATTGTAGCTCTTTATGGTAAAGATATTGTCAATGGTCACAATCGTAAGATCGTCCTCTCCTACATCCCGATCATCCGGATGCAGATCACGATACAGGCGTATAAGGTACTCCTTCCTTTGACTGAGGCTTTTTCTCTATTGCCAAAGATTGCTCTCCCTTCACATAGCATCATTGTCTTCCACTCATTACACCATTTGCAACACATTATATCATGTTCCCGATAACCTTGCTATAGAAAATGCAATGGAATTTTTTCTCGACACTTGTTTTTTAACCAGTCAAATTATAAACAATATGATAAAGGCGGAACCACAAACGCCGTAATCCCTTAATTCACAGGCAGTTTGAGGCAATAACCTGCAAATGATGATCCATTATGGAAAGGTGAATGCTTTCATACCCATCCCGATGTCCCAATCAGATCGAAAAAGAAAACAGACGATTAGCACCCCCTGTTTGATATAGGTGTGTATCGCCTGTCCAAATATGTAAACACCAGTTTTTTCCCTTATGCTCCGCACTGTTGAAAACAAGGGGGAAATTGATATACCGATGAAGAAACAGCAAAGCGCCTCCTCTTAAGAAGAGACGCTGTCTTTGCTTTTTCTTACCCTATAATCAGATCATATAATAGTTGGTCAGGAAATACGTCCTGTCCCAATCCACGATCTTTCTCTCGGCTTCTTTTTCCGGATGGATATTGAATTCATCGAAGACCATCACATACTTGTTCTCCAGGTCATACGGCGGCCACTCGTACGCCGCTCCGTCAGGGGAGATATCCGCGGAAAGCGACGGATTTCCGGTCTTTGCGAACTGGATCCACATCTTGCGTAAGGTCTTCCCGAAGGTCTCATCGAATCTTCTTCCCGTGATCAGTTCCTCTTCCGGATGGTTAAATACAGTAGAAATCTCTATGGTATGTGCACAGCGCATCTTCGGTACAGAGGATTCCAGCGTAAAGTAATAAGTGTAGGACTTACCACCGGCCTTTGTCTGGATCTCCGACATCCGCATCAGCGGAGCCTTAAACATGATCTGCTCGAACAGGCGGTCAGCAGAAAACGCGCCGTAGTTTTCCTCTCCCAGAACGAATGCAAAGTAACCACCTTCGTCCTTGTTGCAGCCCTGAAGGATGGGGATATCCTTTGCCGCACCATTGGCATATTCGTCATACGGATTCTTTGGCAGGTAGCTTCCGTCCCTTTCCGGGAATATGCGCAGCCCAAGTATGCTGCCGGATGCCTCTATCATCTTAGCAGGGTCTATCTTCTGAAGATCGGCAACAGTTTTGCAGCCAAGGAGCTCCATCAATTCATTCGTGCAGGCGATAGCTTCTTCGGTAGAGCGCGTGCACATAGGGGAACCGCTCTGGGAAATAACGCGGTGAATATACTTTTGGGAGCCCTCGATGAGCG
>CAJOQZ010000035.1 GCA_905236585.1 uncultured Lachnospiraceae bacterium | reverse complement strand
CGCTGCACCGGCTTCAATCCGTCCCGTACATCCGGCAGCGCACGTGACACGATCACGCTCATTGCGTAGTCGATATAACTTTTCTGCATGACCTCGGAATATTCCGTATGTAAAAGTTGTTCCTGTGGCATAAAATACTCCTGTCTCTATCTTCTCCTTATCACACATCCAGTTCGGCATCGTTCGCGTGCTTATAGATAAACGCCTTGCGCGGAGGAACGTCGTTCCCCATCAGCATCTGCGTGATGTCGCTTGCCATGCGCCCGTCCTCGATCTCGACAAGTTTTAAGATGCGCCGCTCGGGATCTAAGGTTGTCTCCCATAACTGTTCTGCGTCCATTTCGCCCAAGCCTTTGTATCGCTGCAGGGTAAACGGTCCCTTATGCTTCTTACGATACTTCTCAAGCGCCGCGTCGTCATAAAGGTACTCCTCTTTTCCCTTTGACGGCACCGCCTTATACAGCGGCGGCATGGCGATATAGACATGTCCCTCGTAGATCAGTTCCGGCATGAAACGGTAAAACAGCGTAAGCAAAAGCGTCGAAATATGAGCCCCGTCCACGTCCGCATCCGCCATAATGATAATTTTGTCATACCGCAGTTTCGTTATGTCAAAATCGTTCCCGAACCCTTCCGAAAAACCGCAGCCAAACGCGTTGATTATGGTTTTGATCTCCGCGTTTGCTAATATCTTGTCAATACTCGCTTTTTCTACATTCAAAATCTTACCGCGGATCGGCAGGATAGCCTGATACATCCGGTTCCTTGCCGTCTTTGCCGAACCGCCAGCGCTGTCTCCCTCGACAATGAATATCTCGCATTTTTTGGCATCACGGCTTTCGCAGTTGGCAAGTTTTCCGTTGGTATCAAAGGAAAACTTCTGCTTCTGCAAAAGGTTCGTCTTCGTCCTTTCCTCCGCCTTTCGGATCTTCGCCGCTTTCTCCGCACAGGAGATCACAGTCTTTAATACATCCAAGTTCCGGTCAAAATATCGGACGATCTCATCACCGGTTACCTTCGCGGTTGCTTTCGCCGCGTCCTGATTATCGAGTTTCGTCTTGGTCTGTCCCTCGAAGCGCGGGTCCGGGTGCTTGATAGAGATTACAGCCGTCATCCCGTTTCTTACGTCCGTTCCGGTAAAGTTCGGGTCCTTGTCCTTTAATATGCCAAGTTCCTTCGCGTAATTGTTGATGACCTGCGTAAACGTCGTCTTGAAGCCCGTCAGATGTGCACCGCCCTCGGAATTATAGATGTTATTGCAGAATCCTAAAATGTTCTCATGGAACTCATTGACGAACTGGAAAGCAACCGCAACCTCAATCCCTTCGCTCTTCCCGGAAAACGCCACCACATCATGCAGACATTCGGTATTCTCGTTAATCGCCTTAACAAATCCCTGGATGCCCTCTTCCTCATGGAATACGATATGCTCCGGCTCCTCCCCCCGCAGATCGTCATAAATTATCGTAAGGTTCGGATTCAAATACGCCGTCTCGTGCATCCGGCTTTTGACATCTTCCTCGCGAAAACGCGTCCGCTCAAATATCGTCGGGTCAGGAAGAAAATTGATCTTCGTTCCCGTCTTTTTCGTTTTGCCGAGGGTAGGGAGCAGGCCCTTATTCAATTTTATCACAGGCTTGCCCTGCTCATAACGGTCGTGGTGGATCATGCCGTCCCGGTATATCTCCACATCCATATATGTCGAAAGTGCATTCACGACCGACGAACCGACCCCGTGTAAGCCTCCCGACGTCTTATAGATCGTATCGTCGAATTTGCCTCCGGCATGAAGGGTTGAAAAAACAATCCGCGCCGCCGATACACCTTTTGCATGCAATCCCACCGGAATCCCGCGTCCGTTGTCCTCAACCGTACAGGAGCCATCCGCCTCAAGCGTCACATGAATCTCGTCGCACTCTCCCGCAAGATGTTCATCCACCGCATTGTCGACGATCTCATAGATCAAGTGATTCAAGCCCTTCGTCGTCACGCTTCCGATATACATTCCCGGACGCAGACGAACGGCTTCCAGTCCTTCTAAAACCGCGATGCTTTTTTCATCATAATTTGTTTTTGGCATTTACTTTTCTCCTGGATAAAATGATACGGATTGCTCCGTTCTTCGAACTCCCACAATCCTGCAACCATTCGCAATCCGTCCTATTGGTCTTCCTGCTTATGTTTGTTACGGTCTTAAAGACACAAATAATTGTGCACGCACATTATCTGCATATTTTATCCCGTTTATCATTTATATGCTCGTCCTTACAATCTTCGGCTTGTAGCCGCCCTTATCCAACGCATCCATGATCGTATTTTTATGCTCGCTGCCGAATGCCTCCAACGTGATCCGCAGTTCAACGGCGGCGTTGCGGTTCGTCGATACAAACTGATTATGCTCGAGTTTGATGACGTTGCCCTGCACTTTCGCAATCGTCTCCGCCACAGACGCTAACTCACCCGGTTTATCGGGAAGCAGCACGCTTACGGTAAAGATACGGTCTCTGAAGATCAATCCCTGCTGAACCACAGACGACATGGTAATCACGTCCATATTGCCGCCGCTTAAGATCGCGACAATATTCTTATTTTTCATGGAAAGATGCGATATCGCCGCCACTGTAAGAAGCCCCGAATTTTCGACCACCATCTTGTGGTTTTCGACCATGTCAAGAAATGCGACGATCAACTCGTCATCCGTCACCGTAATAATATCATCAATATTTTTCTGAATGTAAGGGAAAATTTTCTCACCCGGCGTTTTTACCGCTGTGCCGTCCGCAATCGTATTGATATGTTCTAACGTCGTCACCTTGCCGCATTTTAAGGACTCCTGCATGCAGTTCGCCCCTGCCGGTTCGACGCCGATCACTTCGATCTTGGGATTGATCTGTTTTGCCAGTGTCGATACGCCGGTTGCCAGGCCGCCGCCGCCGATCGGTACTAAGATGACATCCACGAGGGGCAGATCTTTGATGATCTCCATGGCGATGGTTCCCTGTCCGGTTGCTACCGCCTCGTCGTCGAAAGGATGGATAAATGTGTACCCGTGCTTATCGGCAAGTTCGTACGCTTTCTTGCACGCCTCGTCGTAGACGTCGCCAAATAAAACGACTTCCGCTCCGTAGGACTTGGTCCGGTTCACCTTAATAAGCGGCGTAGTCGTCGGCATCACGATCGTCGCCTTCACGCCGAACCTCTGTGCCGCGTAAGCGACTCCCTGCGCATGGTTCCCGGCGGATGCGGTGATCAGTCCTTTTTTCCGCTCCTCGTCGGACAACGTGGAAATCTTATAATAGGCGCCCCGCACCTTATATGCGCCGGTGTACTGCATATTCTCCGGCTTCAAATATACTTCGTTGCCGCTTCTGGCGCTT
>CAJOQZ010000034.1 GCA_905236585.1 uncultured Lachnospiraceae bacterium | reverse complement strand
GCCCGCCGCATAAGCATCCGAATGGATGTAAGAAATCTCTTTTAATTTTAAGGACGCTTCCATGGAAATCGCGTAATCAATACCGCGCCCAATGAAGAATACGTCTTTTGCCGCTATATACCGGTTCGCGAATTTCTGCAGACGTTCATCATTGTTAAGAAGCATCTCGATCTGCTCCGGCAGTTTTTTCAAATCCGTAATATAATCCTGCAACTGTTTGTCGTCGATCCGTCCGTTGGCACGGGCAAATTTGATCGCCAACAGATACATGGCAATGAGCTGCGCGGAATACGCCTTGGTCGTCGCGACCGCAATCTCCGGTCCCGCCCATGTGTACATGACGCGGTCCGCCTCCCTCGCGATCGAACTTCCTACGACGTTTACAATTCCAAGCGTAATGTTGCCATGTTCCTTCGCCTCGCGCAGCGCCGCCAGAGAATCCGCCGTCTCGCCGGACTGGCTGATGATGATGACCAATTCCTTTTCGCCGAGGATCGGATTGCGGTACCGAAACTCCGACGCCGTATCCACTTCCATCGGAATCCGCGCCATCCCTTCGAAAATGTACTTCGCCGACACACCAACATGATACGCGCTGCCGCAGGCAACCACACGGATGCGCTCGATATCGCGGATCTCGTCATCCGACATTTCAAGTTCCTCGATTATGATTTCGTTGTCCTTGATTCTTGGATTCATGGTATCGCGCACCGTCTTCGGCTGCTCAAACATTTCTTTTAACATAAAATGCTCATAGCCGCCTTTTTCCGCCGCGTTCTCATCCCAGTCGATATGCTTCGATTCCTTTTCGATCGGCTCACCGTCCGCATTGTAAAAGGCTATGGAATCCTCGGAGAGTTCCGCAATTTCCCCGTTTTGAATAAAATAGATGTCCCTCGTATATTTTAAGACCGCGGGTACATCCGAAGCAATCAGGTTCCCATCGGCGCCGATCCCGGCGATCAACGGGGAATCCTTGCGCACTGCGTACACCTTTCCCGGATGGTCGGAAAAAATGATCCCAAACGCGTAAGACCCGTCGAGCCGGTACAACACCTGCGTGATCGCTTCAAGCGGCTCGCCCTTGTAATAAAAATCCAAAAGATGCGCTACCACTTCAGTGTCCGTCTCGGAAACAAAAGTATAGCCTTTTGCCTGTAAGCGTTTTTTAATTTTCAGGTAGTTTTCAATGATCCCGTTGTGAACGACCGCGATCGTTCCCTCTTTGTTAAAATGAGGATGCGCATTCACGTCCGACGGCTCGCCATGGGTCGCCCAGCGGGTATGTCCGATGCCGACCGTCCCCGGCATCGTCGCGCCATCGTGCGTCAATTCGCTTAACACTTTTAAGCGTCCCTTCGCCTTTTTGATATTGATCTTTTCTCCGTCATATACCGCGATCCCCGACGAATCATAGCCGCGGTACTCTAATTTGGACAGCCCGTCAAGCAGAACCGGCGCCGCCTGCTTCTTTCCGATAAACCCAACAATTCCGCACATAGTTTTTCCTCCTCATATTCTATTAACAGTTCAGATACCTGACCCGTTACTCCGTGATATCGTATCTGCCGTAATCCACGGCGGATTCTTCCGTAAAGCCGCTGTACTCTGCGATCTCCTCGCTGATGTGGCGCAGCGTATTCGACGGCGCATAATTTTCATCATCATATAAAAACTGATGCAGCCGCACGGCGTTCGACTCCAGCGTACAGGGCACGACCACGTCGCCTTTTGCGCCGTAGGTGGCGCCGCGTTTGTCAAACGGAAATCCCGTCATCTCCGTCAAATTATAACTGTGATAGGTCGCCGCAAGCGCCAAGATGTCCGTCAGCGACAAACTCGTAGAAACCTCCGGGAAGACCGCTTTTATCAGGTCGCTTAACTCTGCGATATTGGCTGCTTTCGCTTTTTCGACCAGTTTGGACAAAACCGTCCGCTGCCGCCCCGCCCGGATAAAATCGCTGTCCACATAACGGATGCGGCAGTATGCGCACGCCTGAACGCCGTCAAGGTGCGTCTGTCCTACCGTAACCGCATTCGCCGCCTTGCCGCTTAACGCCGCCACCTCTCCGATGTAATCATGCCAGGACGTCAGATCATAGACCTCGCTTTCCGAAAGCCCCTCATCCAGATCAATTCCTCCCAGGGCGTCAATCGCGTTTACAAGCGCCACAAAATCCACCGTCACATACTCGTCAATATCAATGTCGAGATTCCTGTGCAGCATGTCGAGCGCGTCTTTTACCCCTCCGTGATTATACGCGTAGTTTGCTTTATGCAAATCCTCATCTCCGGTATCCAAAAACGTATCCCGGTAGACCGACGCGAGCCGCACTTCCTTTGTATCGTTGTTGATCGCACAGATCATGATGCAGTCGGAATTACCGGTCTCGTAGTCTCCGACGGAGCGGTTGTCCACGCCGAACAGCGCGATGGTCTGATAGCCGCTTAAATTCAATTCGCCGGATATGAACGACGGCAGGGGCAGATAGTTTGACGCGTAGGATTTGATATCCGAAAAATCCGACAGCCAAAAATCCAGCCAGATCACTATTCCCACCGTCAAAATTATAAGCAGAGAGATCTCCGTCAAAAGAAACCTTCTCGTGCTCCTTCTCCGACGTTCCTGCGGCGTTAAGTTCTTTTTCATGGCGCCAACTCTTAATCCCTGAAAGATTCTTAATACAGCCGATAATTATCCAGTCCGATGGGCAGGTTCCTATTATAATACGGATCGCCGCCCTGTAACGTGTCTTTCCAGATTTCCCGCAGAAGCGCGTTGGAATCCTGGGAACTGACATTTTCTTTTACGCGTTTTGACGCGGACGTTGCCGCATCCACCACGATCCGGCGTTTGGCACGCCGCACCTTCAGGCAAAGATCCAGCATCAGCGCCCGTCCCTTTAAGCGGGGATTGAATCCGCCGATCTTGGAAAACAGTTTGCGATCGATCATAAAAAAATTCGGATCGACCATCGACACGTCGCAGGGAACGACCGCCCGGTCGTCATATCCGCTGCGCAAACTCGACTGATTATGACACGCCGGATAAGCGATCCCGTCCGTATCAAAAATATATCCACAGTTGTCGATCGTAAATCCGTGCTTGTCGAAGCGCACCCCCACAATTCCGACGTCCGGCTGCTTTAGGATGCCGTACATCCGCTCCATCACCCTCTGCCGTCTAAACTTCACGTCTCCCTCCCGGATCAAAAAATAATCGCTCCGGTGCGAGGCATAATCGCTTCCGTCGTAGTCAATTTTCCAGAAGTCTAAACTCCGGTCTTTTTTCACCGTCGCCGCAATCTCCATCCGCCTTAGATGCGCCTGCGCCACGACGGTATGCTCCCGATATACCGCCTCCATTAAGTCACGGATTTCTTTTGTCAGACTCACGTCATCCGCAAACACACGGGAATGGTATAAAAGCCTCGGAACATGGCTGAACGAACACTTTTTTTCAACGGCGCGAAGCAGCAGGTCATAAACCGCCGCCGCCATCAGATTCTCATTCAACAGTCCCGTCTTAACAAGCGTCTGCCGCCGAATGACAACTGTATCGCCGATATAGTTCTTGTGCCGCAGCAGTTCCACATTCAGATCCGGCTTAAAATGCGGATGCCTCCTGTGGATGCCGACAAGTTCGTCGTTGTCGCTGTACAACAGATCCGCTCCCCCGTTCTGTTCGATCTCTTCCTGCAAGACCTTTAGCGCATCCGGGGAAAGTTTGTCATGCTGTCCGAAAATAAACGCATAAGCGCCGGTCATCTGATGGAAGCCGGCGTTTAACGCATAGGAAAGCCCATTCTTTTTTTTCATTCGGTGATAGATCAGCCTGCCGTCATGCGGGAAAACCTCGCTGCAGATTTTTTCACATTCCCGGTGCGTATTCTCATCCAAAACGACCAACTCGTAGTTCTTATAGGATTGCTCCTTAACGGAGTCCACCATATCCTTAAAAAATACGCCGGCTGTGTCCTTCGCCCAAACAAGTATGGATATTTTGCTGCCGTCCCTGTCCGCCATACGTAAAATTCCCTGTCCGATCGTTCCTCTTTTTTTGAAGCGGCTGCCCGGCTTTTCTTAGTTCACTTCCAAAGCAACAACGCCGAGCACCGCAAGATCATATTTACGCGCATAGCCGCAGACTTCGTCGAGCGAACGGTATGTGGTGTCGCCGACGTTCGTCAGCACGACGATCCCCGCGTCCTTTGGAACGCTTAACACCTCGTCCTTGATGCTCTCTTCATGCAGCCGCTCCGTCGCTACTGCCTTTTCCGCCAATTTTTTCTTCAACGCCTCGTAGTAATCCGCCGCCGCGCCTTTTGAAAAACCTTTCCCGAGGGGCGCCAAATATACTGTACCAACGGCGTCATGCTCCTTTAAGCCTACAATCTGCGTCGTCGCCTCTGCAGCGCTTACGTCCGCGTCTTTGTTCTTCTTTCGGTAGCGCAGAGCATATATGTTTTTATCATATAAAAATTTCTTCAGGCTGCCGTTAAATTTCCTGTTATGCAGTTCATTGATCTGATATAACCCATAGATATCGCACATATCCGTCGTTGTCTGGGTCGTCGGAGAAAAGATTGCAAACAGCATCACGCAGCCCGCGTATAAAAATGCGCCTACGAATGCGCCGACCAGAAGATACTTGAACGATAACTGCGGCTTCGCAAGCAAAGACTCGTCATCTTCTGTCGCTTTGAATACGGACCCGCTCCTTTCGTCTTCTTCGTTCTGCCCGGTCATTTTTGCGTACAGCGCTTTCTGCCCATCTGAAAAACCATCCAGCGTCGTATCCATTGCCGTATCCAAGTTCTTGATGCGCGTCTCGATATCTATCCGTGAAGTCGTATCGCCCGTAACCATAATGTCCTTTACCGACTGCGTCATCTTCGTCACCGTAAACGGCGCAGACGCGCTGATCCGCTGGTAAGCCTCCTGCAAGACATAATCGTCCACAACCTTAGAAAGCACATCCGCATCCATATCGGTAAGAAGCGTCATGTTAAAAGAAAACATCAGACTCGACGATTCGATACCCGGCACGGAAACCGAATACAGTTCCCGAACGTATTTTATGTCTCCGTCATATCCAATCGCATCCGCGACCTTTTCCGCAAATTCATCTTCCCCCAGAAGCGTGGCATACATAGATGTTACGGCATTCGAGGTTTCGTTCGCCGTATCTACCCGGTAACTGATGGACAGCGTCTGTCTGTCATATGGGTTCGCCTGCAAAAGCAGCGATTCATCCGCGTATTTTCGAACCTCATCCCGCTGTATTTTGGAATCATACAACAAAACGACGGCGTTGTATTCTTCCTCTGTCAGTTCCGCCATCATGTCTTCTTCGGACATGGCGTCCTGCGCGGCGACCGCAGCCCGATACCCCCTTATATCCCTGACATACATCCCTCCTGCTACCGCCGCTGCGCACACGATCATGGCAAGGACGATTGGCTTCCATTGCATCAAAAGCCGCCAGATAATGTCAATCAGGTCTATCTCCCGTTCTTCTCTCGCTTCATATGACTGCATATTATTTTATCTCCTCCTATAGTTTCATTGCGGATCTTTTTCCGCTGCTGCCCGTGAATCTATTTTTCTGATTCCTGTTCCAAAGAAGCATAGTAGCGTCTGCCCTCTTCTTTTGACATCGCCGCCCGTGCTTCGTCAATCTCGTCATAATGGTCGTGCAAAAGCGTTACCATCTCGCCGCTGATCGCACCGAACTCCACGTTCTCTTTCATGACCTTCATTGCCATATCGCGATCCATTCCTTTCCGGTACGGACGGTCTTCGGTAATGGCGGAGAAAATATCCGCTACAGCCATGATCCGGGCACCGATATCCAAATCATCCGCCGACAAGTGCCTCGGATATCCCCTGCCGTTCAACTTCTCGTGATGGTTGCCCGCCCACTCGGTGATCAGATCGAAGCCCTCGACTTCGCTTAAGATCATCCGGGTATAATACGGATGCTCCTTGATGATATTAAACTCCTCGTCGGTCAATTTTCCAGGCTTTTCCAAAATGCTCTTCGGAACGACTAATTTGCCGACATCGTGCAGGTTCCCGGCAATCTCCATCATCTGACATTCTTTTTTCGACATTCCCACCAGTTCCGCTAATTTCCGTGCGGACGCCGCAACGCCCGCCGAGTGCATCTTCGTAAACGGACTCCGATAGTCGATGATCCGACTCATCAGCTGCGTCAGCGGGATCGCTTTCTCTAAGGAGATATACCTGCCCTCCACGCCCTCGCCGAGCGACGGGATCGTCGGATTGTACAGCACATCCAGCCAGACCTGCTCCAAATCACTAATTCGAAGAAATGCATCCGCTGCATCCGGATAAAATGCCTTTCCTTTTTCTTCCTCCACGATTTTGCGGACATGGGGCGCCTGGTTTAAGACATGAACATTCTCCCGCAGCATCAGCGAAACCTTATCCGCCAGATGCACCACGGATGCGCTCCGAAGTACGGAAAGTTTATCCGGATCGCCCTGTAAGATGATATCCAGTTCCTCGCAATTCATCTGACAATGGGCAATAATGTCTCCGATGACGTCAAAGCCCTCCAGACCGTACAGGAAAATCGCCCCCGCCATCGAAACAATCTTCGACTCGCGTTCCACTTCAAGGAGCGACATCTGCTTTTCCCGCATTACCGTTCCTACATCATACAACAGGGACGCATAGATCGTATGCCGGATCTCCTCTGTGTTCATCCCCATTTCTCTTGCGATCAGACACGCTAAATACGCCGTCTGCTCGTGGTGGTGCGATACCGAGGAATTAATCAGGTTCATTGCCTTTGCTAACGCCTCAAGAAGTGAACGCACCGTTGTAAACTGTTCTGTATTGCTTATCATTTTCCGATTGCCTTTGCTATTGCTTCCAATATCTTCGCTTTTACCGGGGGTTTCAACATATATCCCGCCGGTTTTAACGAGATAACCGCCTCAATATGCTCCCTGTCGGAGACGCCGGTCAAAAATACCACCGGAATATTGGCGATATCGTTCTCCGCACGGATCATTTCAAGCGTCTGCTTGCCGTCGACTACCGGCATTTCGTAGTCGAGCAAAATCAGATCCGGACGGCGCTTCCCGATCATGGTAAGCGCCTTCATTCCCGAAGTCGCCACCGTCACGTCGTACTGGTCATCCAGCATGGACTT
>CAJOQZ010000033.1 GCA_905236585.1 uncultured Lachnospiraceae bacterium | reverse complement strand
GGCATAATTGTTGATCGTCCGGGTCAATGCGCTGCGGAACCCCGATAAATGCATCCCGCCCTCGGGCGTAATGATATTGTTGACAAAACTCGACGAAGCGTCATTGTAACTGTCATTGTGCTGCATCGCCACTTCGACCATAACGCCTTCGCGTTCTCCCTCGCAGTAGATCACGTCCTCATACAGCGGTGTCGTTCCGCGGTTTAAGTAGGTGACAAACTCCTTGATGCCGCCTTCGTAATGGAAGATGTCTTCCCGGATTTCCTCATCCCGTTCGTCGCGCAGCGTGATTTTTAAGTTTTTCGTTAAAAAAGCGGTTTCGCGGAGCCTCGTCCGCAGCGTATTGTATTCGAAGACCGTCGTCTCAAAAATCTTGCTGTCCGGCATGAACGTAACTTTCGTGCCGGTTTCTTCTTCGGGGCAGGTTCCCTTTTTTTGTAATGGATACATGGTATGACCGCGTTCATAGCGCTGCCCATATACGTGTCCGTCCCGTTTGATCTCCACCATCAGCCATTCCGACAGGGCATTCACCACAGACGCGCCGACGCCGTGCAGTCCGCCGGAAACTTTATATCCGCCGCCGCCGAACTTGCCTCCGGCATGCAGTATTGTAAACACAACCTCCACCGCCGGAATCCCCGCCTTTGAATTGATGCCAGTTGGAATCCCGCGCCCGTCGTCAATAACGGTCACTGATCCGTCCCTGTTGATCGTAACGACAATATGCGTACAGTAACCTGCCAACGCTTCATCCACAGCATTATCCACAATTTCATACACAAGATGGTGCAGACCCCGCTCCGACGTGCTTCCGATATACATGCCGGGGCGTTTTCGCACGGCTTCCAAACCTTCTAATATCTGTATCTGATCCGCTCCGTATTCCTGATCGAAAATCTGATCCATACTAATCTCCTAATAACCTTGTCTATTTTACATCCGCCGTATTACACAACACATCTTGCCATATGCCGCAATGAAAAGTCATACCGGCGAAAACTTCTCCGTCACCGTGCCGCTTATCACTTCAAATACTTTATCCATTGCAAACCGCATCCTGACAAATTCATCCAGCCCGGTGCAGGTAATGATCGTCTGCGTCCCGTTGATGCTTTCCAACAGATCGTTCTGCCGATTCGCATCGAGTTCCGATAACACGTCATCCAAAAGCAGCACCGGCATCTCTCCGGTCGCCTGTTCTACTAATTTGATCTCCGACAGTTTTAAGGACAAAGCACAACTTCGTTGTTGTCCTTGTGAACCAAAACGACGTATATCTATGTCTTTTATTTTAAAACTAATATCATCCCTATGCGGTCCGACGGATGTCTGCGCCAACCGGATATCCTTATCCTTGTGGTCTGCCAATACTTTTTGAAAAGCATCCGCCTCTACATTCGGCTCATAGTCAACGACTAAATCCTCTTTTCCGCCGGATATCTTATCATGCAGTTCGTGCATAATCGGTTTTAACTGTGCAAGGAACTTCTCCCGCCTGCGGATAATCTTTTGCCCATAGGCAGCCAACTGTTCATCCCAGACCGACAAAGTGCTTCCCTTTCCGGGATGTATGTGCATATCTTTTAACAACGCGTTTCTCTGTGCCAGCACGCGGTTGTAATTCGACAAATCCGACAAATAAATCTTATCCAGCTGGCAGAGTTCCACATCAACAAATTTCCGCCGTTCGGATGGAGAATTTTTAATAATATTCAGATCTTCTGGGGAAAAGAAGACGATATTCAAAATTCCAAGCAGTTCGCTTACTTTTTTTATCGGAACCCGGTTGATTGCCACGCCCTTGGCGCGGCTGTTCTTCAAGTGCATATCGATGCGGTACTCGCGATCCTGTTTCTCCACAAAAGTTCGAATATGCGCCTCGTCCTGTCCGAACCGAATCGCCTCCTTATCGCGGCTTGCCTTATGCGATTTTGACGTTGCGCTCATGTAGGCGGCTTCAAGGATGTTCGTCTTTCCCTGCGCGTTGTCTCCGTAAATAATGTTGGTGCGCGGCGAAAAGCGGATGTCGAGCGTTTCGTAATTGCGGAAATCTTTTAATTCGATCGATCTGATAATCATGGCATCCGTTAAAATTGAGTCGCACATCTACTCATCATGCAATGACTCGAATATGATAATCCCTAAAATCCACCGTATCACCGGCGTAAATCTTCTTGCCGCGCCTCGTTTCGGCTTCGCCGTTCACCGTTACTTCGCCTTCGATAATGTAAATCTTCGCCTCCACGCCGGAAGAAGCCGCACCAGACAGTTTCAATAACTGTCCGAGTTTGATATAATCTTCTCCCTCTTTTAATCTAATATCCATAACATTACGCCGCCGTAAAGTTGACCGGCAGAATCAGGTAATTATACGACCCGCCGTCGTCACGGATAAAGCACGGCGCCTTGGGGCTTACCATATAGATGTCGATGCGATCGTCGTCAATGACGCGCAGCGCCTCTATGAAAAACTTTGGATTGAATCCGATCATAATGTCGCGCCCTTCCTTGGAAATCGCAAGATCGCCGTCGTAGGAACCCCTCGCGGAAACGATCTTCATTTCCATCCTGCCATCGGTGATGTTCAATATGATCGGCTTTTTATCCACTTCCGATACAAGAAGATTTGCGCGGGTGATCTTATCCAATAAATCTTTTTTATTCAAAGTGATTTTCGTTTCATAGTCCGTCGAAAGCATATGATCGATACGAAAATACTCGCCGTCGATCAACTGGGAAACGACCGTCGTTTCCTCAAATTCAAATATGATATGGTTCTCCGTAATATATATTTTAACCAAATCGTCCGGCCCGCCGTTCATGATCTTAGAAAGTTCGTTCAACGTCTTCGCCGGAACGATCACTTTCTGATCCACATAAGAATCCGCCAGTACCACGTTGCGGATTGAAATTCGGTGCCCGTCGAGAGATACCACCCGCAGTTTGTCCGCGGCAATCTCAAACAGTTCTCCGCCCATCATGCGGTTGGCGTCATTCTCCGATGTGGAAAAAATTGTCTGACGGATGATATCCTTTAATCGAAACTGCGGAATAACGATCGGCTGATTACGTGGAATAATCGGAATCAGCGGGAAATCCGAACCCGTCTTGCCGGAAAGGTCGTAATGCTCCTTGCCGCAGGAGATCGTTGTAGCAAACGTGCTTTCATTCGTAATGATCGTTACGTCTTCATTTGGCAGATGCCTGATCATGTCCGAGAAAATCTTGGCATCGACAGCGATAACGCCCCGCTCTATGATCGTGCCTTCAATGATTGTCTCGATACCGATTTCCATATCATTCGCCATGAGTTTGATCTGGTTCGCGGTAGCGTCGATCATCACACATTCCAAGATCGACATCGTAGTCCTCGTTGGAACGGCTTTCGTAACAATATTCAACCCTTTTGACAACTGCTCCTGTGAACAAGTAATCTGCATGAGTATGATACTCCTTTCGAGATACATATATATATTATTTTAGTAATAGTTAATATTAGAGTCCGTTTGTATGTGAACATCCCGTGAAACGTGCGTGTAACAAATATTTTGCTAAAAAATTAAATCAATGTTCCGCGTGAAGGACGCGTGCATGTTCCGTTTATGGGAGTGGACATCGCCGTCTGCTTTACGGTTTGATTTTCTTTTTGATGATGTCGATTTCTTTTCTTAAGCCTTCGTTGTTAGTATATTCGTCCACAATGCGTTTATGACCGTGTATAATTGTGGAGTGATCGCGTCCTCCGAGAAGGGCGCCGATGGCGTCAAGCGGAGTGTCGATCATTTCCCGGCATAAATACATTGCGATTTGGCGCGGACGTGCGATCTGGTTGCTGCGGTTCTTTGAAATGATCTGATCCATGGAGATCTGATAATGTTCCGCAACCGTCTCGATAATGAGTTGCGCCGTAATCGCCTTTGGCTTGTCCGGGGAAATGATGTTCTGCAGTTCCTTTTCCGCAATTTCAAGCGTAACGTGCGTCTGCTGCAGCGTCTCATAGGCGATCAGTTTGTTAAGGGCGCCTTCGATTTCGCGGATGTTGGATTTGATATTATCCGCAATATATTTCAAAATCTCATCGTCAAAATGGACGTTCTCCGCTTCGACTTTCCGCCGGATGATCGCCATACGCGTTTCATAATCGGGCTGTCCGATATCTGCCATAAGGCCCATCTCAAAACGGGTGCGGATGCGCTCCTCTAAGGTCGTCATGTCCTTCGGCGGTTGATCGGAAGTGAGAATGATCTGCTTGCCCTGTGCGTGCAGAGTGTTGAATGTATGGAAAAATTCTTCCTGCGTCGCGTCTTTTCCAACGATAAACTGAATGTCATCGATCATCAGGACGTTGACTTTCCGGTATTTTTCACGGAATTTCGTCATGGTAGTCGTGTTGTTCGTGCTTCGGATTGCTTCAATAACCTCGTTGGTAAATTCTTCCGAAGTGACATACAGCACCTTCATAGTCGAATCGTTTTGTAAAATGTAGTTGCCGATGGCATGCATCAGATGCGTTTTGCCGAGTCCCGGTCCGCCGTAGATATATAAAGGATTGTACGCCTCGCCCGGAGATTCGGCGACCGCTAAGGATGCCGTCTGCGCAAACCGGTTGTTGTTGCCGACGACAAAGGAGTCGAAGGTGTATTTGGTATTCAGATTCGACTGCTCAATAATAGAAGCATTGACCTGTGCATCCTGCTCCTTTTCGGATTGTGCTTCTTCGCGCTTTTTTGCGTCTTTCGGCAGAAGAAACTGCAGACGGTATTCTTTCCCCGTGATTTCGGCAATCGCGACGATAAGGAAGTTCTCAAACTTCCGCTTGATATGGTCGATCGTCATTTGATCCGTATCTTTTGAATAGAGAATGAATAGAATATCGTCTTCGACAGCGTGCGCCTCTAACGGGGCGAGCCAAGTGGAGTAGGCAACATTTGTTAAATTATTCTCGTCTTTGATGCTAAGGAGCATCTCCTGCCAGTTATTTTGTAATAACTTCAAATTCTCGTCAATCATGGTATCTATTTTAACTGAAAAGGGATGATTTATCAACAAAAACAATGACGGTTTCTTATCTATTTTTTTATTTTTGACAGAAATATTCACACTTATTCACATATTTTTCCACAAAATCACAAAAAATGTGGAAAAGTATCATAAATTGCGAAAATGTAGGAAGTATAAAAATGTGGATAAGTTGAAATGTATAGTGGATGATTATTATAACTCTATAATCAACTTTTTGTTGAGGACAAACAATCTTAAGTGATAGGCTAAGGCATCTTTGCCGTCGAATACATAAGATTGGTTTGTTCTTAATGTAGAATTGAAAGAAAATTGATTTTTTCTTGACTTTAGCGGCTTTTCTTCTTATAATGTGGAAGATACGCCTATTTTTGACAAAATTTGTGAATAATCATATGAAAGAGGTGATAGATTATGAAGATGACATTTCAGCCGAAGAAGCGTCAGCGTTCGAAAGTCCACGGCTTCCGTAAAAGAATGCGTACGGCAGGCGGACGGAAGGTATTACAGGCAAGAAGAGCAAAAGGCAGAAAGAGACTTTCGGCTTAATGAGGCTTTTGACACTTTAACCAATAGTACGGTTTCCGCTCCTTAAGAACCATGCAGGTATTACGGAGCGGTTCGTATTTTGAAAATGAAGTTTTCCGAATCATTAAAAAAAAGCAGGGATTTTGCCGCGGTTTATCATAAGCGAAAAAGCAAAGGCAACCGTCTTTTCGTTATGTATGTGAAGAAAAACGGTCTTTCGATGAACCGGATCGGCATTTCCGTCAGCAAAAAAGTTGGCAACTCCGTTGTCAGGCATCATTTGACGAGACTGATAAGAGAAAGTTACCGGTTAAATGAAGAAAAGTTCCATAGTGGTTGGGACATTGTAGTGGTAGCGAAGCCGGAGGCAAAAAGCGCAACGTATCATGAGGCCGCGTCGGCGCTGATGCATTTGGCAAAACTGCAGAATCTTCGCCGGAGTGATGTTTCGAATGAAAAAGTTGCTGATATTTCTTATTAAAATGTATCAGAAGTACTTGAGTCCGATGAAGACGACCAAGTGCCCGTATTATCCCACCTGCTCCGCCTATGGATTGGAAGCGATCCAAAAGCACGGAGCGCTCAAAGGAAGTGCGCTTGCGGCGTGGCGTATCGTGCGGTGCAATCCTTTTTCCAAAGGAGGGTATGATCCTGTTCCCTGACAGGTGAGAAATAGTAATTGTTTGTGCCTGATGCAGCAATTACAAAGTGCGGCTGCTTTTATATGGAAGAAAAGCGGCTGCGGGAAGGAATAGTATTATGTATTTAACTGCCTATAACGGCTCTGTCTTAGGTCCGATTGCCCGGGTTCTCGGGTGGATCATGGATAAGATCTATGTTTTTCTGACGGATAAATGCGGCATATTAGACGGCAGTATCGCGATTTCCATTATCCTTTTTACCATTTTTATCTATATCTGTATGTTCCCGCTGACATACCGCCAGCAGAAATTTTCCATGCTGACAAGGAAGATGCAGCCGGAAATCAACGCCATCCGCAAGAAATACCAAGGAAAAAAAGATCAGGCGTCCATGGCTGCGATGCAGGAAGAAACGCAGATGATCTACGACAAATACGGCATTTCCCCGACCGGAAGCTGCGTGCAGATGTTGATTCAGATGCCGATTTTGTTCGCTTTATACCGTGTGTTCTATAATGTTCCGGCATATATCACGAGTGTAAAGGAGATCTTTACGCCGCTGGTGGACGGGATCGTCGAGACGTCGAAGTACAAGGACATCATGACGGATTTGACGGAAAAAGCGGCGTTGCGCGGCGTGCAGGTAGATTTTACGTCTTCGGACAATGAAGCGATTCGCGGCTATATCATTGATGTGTTATACAAACTTTCCGACGAGGGCTGGAAGGCTTGCGCGGATGCTTTTCCCGGACTTACTGACCAGATTGCGAGCGTGTCCAATACGCTTTCAAAGATCAATTATTTCTTTGTCTTAAATATTTCGGATACGCCGTGGCATACGATTCAGACAGCGTGGGGTGATAAATCGTTCGGGCTTATCATTGCGGCGCTTTTAATACCGCTTCTTGCTTATGGCTCGCAGGTATTGAATCTCAAACTCATGCCTACTGCCTCTGGCGGCGACGATCAAATGGCGCAGCAGATGAAGACCATGAATACGATGATGCCGTTAATGTCGCTGTTTTTCGTATTTATTACGCCGATCGGTCTTGGTATTTACTGGATTGCCGGTGCGGTTGTTCGTACGATTCAGCAGTTTTTCCTGAATAAGCATTTTGAGAAGATCAATCTGGATGATATCATTGAGAAAAACAAGGACAAGGCGGCAAAGAAAGCCGAAAAACGCGGACAGATGCGGATTGCCGCTAACGCGCAGATGAGCACGCGCTCCATGAGGGATAAGGCGAAGGTTTCCGAAGAAAAGAGCGAGGCGCTTGATAAGGCGGCGGCTCTTCGAGGGACGGCGCGAAAAGGCTCCCTTTCGCAAAAGGCGAATCTGGTAAAAGAGTTTAACGAAGGGACATTAAAAAAATAATTTTTTTTGAGGTGAGAAATTATGGATTATAAAGAATTTGTCGGTGCGTCCGTGGAGGATGCGATCACATCGGCGACGATTGATTTCGGTGTAACGAGTGATTGTTTGGAATATGAGGTGATTGAAAAGGGAAGTTCCGGTTTTTTGGGAATCGGAAGCAAAGACGCGAAGATCCGCGCAAGGGTGAAGAGTGAAAATGAAGCAACCGAAGCCGAAGAGTCCAAAGTGGAAGAAGCACGCGAAGAGGCTTCCGAAGTACACGAAGAAAATCTTGAAACGGCTCCTGCTGCGGAAAATGATGCGGCAGTCGAAAGGGATGTGGAAGAGGCTTCTGCTGAGCGTGTTCCGGTGGATGTAGATGGGGCAAAAGCGGCTGCTGAGAAGTTCCTGAACGATCTGTTCGGTGCGATGCAGTTGGAAGTTAAGATGGAAATGCACTATGACGAGGACAACAATTCGTTGAATATCGAGTTGTCCGGTCCCGAAATGGGAATTATTATCGGAAAGCGCGGCGCAACTTTGGATTCCGTTCAGTATTTGGCGAATTTGGCGATCAACCGCAAACTCGATTCTTATGTCCGCGTCAAGATTGATACGGAGGATTACCGCTACCGCAGAAAACAGACGCTGGAGAATCTGGCGAAGAACGTTGCGTATAAAGTAAAGCGCACACGTCATGCGGTATCGCTGGAAGCAATGAACCCCTATGAGCGGCGGATTATCCATTATGCCCTGCAGAATGACAACTATGTGACGACGCATAGCGAGGGCGAGGAACCGTACCGCCATATCGTGGTTGTTCCGAAATAATGAACGAAGATACGATTGCCGCGATTTCAACGCCCATCGGTACGGGCGGAATCGGCGTGATCCGCGTCAGCGGGTCGGAGGCGGTAAGGCTTTGCGATTTATTGTTTGAAGGGAAGATGCATCTTTCCGACGCGAAAAGTCATACCGTTCATTTTGGACATATTATTGAAAATAAAGATAATATTAAATGCGGCGCATTGCCCGAGGTAAGCGAAGAAAACGCTGGGGCAGCGGACTCTTCGCGCTTCATTATTGATGAAGTGCTGGTTTCCGTTTTTCGTGCGCCGCATTCTTATACGACTGAAGATGTCGTTGAAATCCAGTCGCATGGCGGCATCTATGTGATGCAGCGGATATTGGAACTGCTTTTTGAAAAAGGCGTCCGCCCCGCACAGGCAGGGGAGTTTACGAAACGCGCGTTTTTAGGCGGCAGGATCGATCTGTCACAGGCGGAATCCGTGATGGATATTATCAGCGCGGAAAATGAACGGATATTAAAGAACTCCCAAAGGCAGTTGTCCGGCGCACTCTCCGATTCCATCGCTGCGCTGCGGGCGGATATTCTGCATGAAGTCGCTTTTATCGAGGCGGCGCTTGACGATCCCGAACATTATGATTTAGACGGCTACCCCGGACGGCTTGCCGGGATGGTTACGGCATGGCGTACGCAGCTTGAGCGTCTGCTTTTAAGCGCCGGGGACGGACAGTTGCTGAAAGACGGCATTCGGACCGTGATTATCGGAAAGCCGAATGTAGGGAAATCTTCGTTGTTGAATGCTCTGACAAAATCCGACCGGGCGATCGTGACGGATATTCCTGGAACGACGCGGGATGTGTTGGAAGAAAAAATTCGAATCCGTGATATTTCCCTTGTGATCGTAGATACCGCCGGGATTCGCGAGACGGATGATACGGTGGAAAAAATCGGCATTGACCGGGCGATTTCTCATGCGAAGAATGCGGATCTGATCCTTTATGTTGTAGATGCGTCGGATGCGCTGGATGATAACGACATACGGATTATTGATTCGGTCGATCTTGCAAAAACGATCGTTCTTTTGAATAAGACGGATAAGGCGGCGGTTACTTCGGAAGAGACTGTCTTGGAGGCAATTCGGACGGTGGGAGAATCTTCTAATATATATAATTCATCCTCTGTGATTGGGGAGCCGTCCATTCCCTGTACAGAACAGACGGTGGAGATTCTGCCTATTTCCGCAAAACAGCAGACGGGGCTGGATGTGCTGTATGAGAAGATATCCTCTATGGTTTTTTCCGGGGATGTTTTTTCGAATGATGATATTTTTATTACGAATCTTCGCCATAAATCTTTGCTGGAACAGGCGGAGCGCTCTTTGTCTTTTGTTTCGACTTCGATTGCGGACGGTCAGCCGGAGGATTTTTTCTCCATAGATTTGATGGATGCTTATACGCGTCTGGGTGAGATCATCGGGCAGGAAGTGGCGGACGATTTGGTCGAGGAGATTTTCTCCAAATTCTGTATGGGGAAATGATAGTTTTGATAGGTTAGGAATCATGGCGGAAAAGAAAACGCAAATTGTTGAAGAATCCTATGACGTCGTTGTGGTCGGCGCTGGACATGCCGGATGCGAGGCGGCGCTTGCGGCGGCGAGGTTAGGGTGCCGTACGATCATATTTACGGTGAGCATGGATTCAGTTGCAATGATGCCTTGCAATCCCAGCATTGGCGGCAGTTCAAAGGGTCATCTTGTCCGGGAGGTGGATGCGCTTGGCGGCGAGATGGGAAAAAATATTGATAAGACGTTTTTACAGTCACGGATGCTGAACCGTTCAAAAGGTCCGGCGGTTCATTCTCTTCGGGCACAGGCGGACAAGCAGATGTATTCGATCGAGATGCGAAAAGTCTTGCAGCAGACAAAGAATTTGACGCTGCGGCAGGCGGAAGTAACGGAACTTTTGACCGAGGACGGGGTCGATGCTGCGCCGGGCGAAAAACCATCTACGAAAAACGCGAAAAAGCGGATTATTGGTGTAAAAACGCTTTCCGGCGCCGTCTATCACGCGAAGGCGGTGATCTTATGTACCGGCACTTATCTGAAAGCACGCTGCCTGTACGGGAATGTCATCGAACATACGGGACCGAACGGGTTGAAGGCAGCGAATCATTTGACGGATTCGCTTTTGGCGAATGGGATTCGAATGCAGCGATTTAAGACGGGAACACCCGCTCGGATTGATAAGCGGTCGATTGATTTTTCTAAGATGACCGAACAGAAAGGGGACGAACCGGTTGTGCCGTTTTCCTTTACGACCGATCCCGCGAGAGTGCAAAAGGAGCAGGTGCCCTGCTATCTGACTTATACAAATGAAAAGACGCACGAGATCATCCGGGCGCATTTGGATGAGTCGCCGATCTATGCCGGAATCATAGAGGGGACGGGTCCGAGGTACTGCCCCTCTATCGAGGATAAAGTGGTAAAATTTGCCGACAAGGATCGTCATCAACTATTTATCGAGCCGGAAGGCGCTCATACGAACGAAATGTATATCGGCGGAATGTCGTCATCCATGCCAGAGCATGTTCAGCACGCTATGTATCGAACGGTTGCGGGATTGGAAAATGCGGAAATCGTTCGCAATGCCTATGCCATAGAGTATGATTGTGTATTCGCGACTCAACTATTACCGACGCTTGGGTTTAAGGATTATGTGGGATTGTACGCGGCGGGACAGTTTAACGGGTCGAGTGGCTATGAAGAAGCGGCGGCACAGGGTATTATTGCCGGAATAAATGCCGCTTTGGAAGTTCTTGGAAAGGAGACGATTACGATAGACCGGTCGCAGGGCTATATCGGCGTTCTGATTGATGACCTTGTGACAAAGGAGACACGGGAGCCTTACCGTATGATGACGAGCCGATCCGAGTACCGGTTGATGCTTCGGCAGGACAATGCGGATTTGCGTCTGTCAAAGATCGGACATGACGTTGGCTTGATATCGGATGCGCGTTATGAAAAAGTATGCAAAAAAGAGAATTTGATTCGGCAGGAATTAAAAAGAATTGAAAATGTCGTGATTGGTGCGACGGAGAAGACGAACGCCCTTTTGTCTTCCTATGACAGCCAGCCGATTATCAGCGGTATAAAGTTAGAGGAACTGATTCGCCGTCCGGAATTGGATTACGACCGGTTAGCGCCCGTTGACCCGGATCGCCCCATTCTGCCGGATGATGTAAGGGAGCAGGTGAATATCAATATTAAGTATGAAGGATATATCCGACGTCAGAAAAAACAGGTGGAACATTTTAAGAAAATAGAGGCAAAACGGATACCGTCGGATATTGATTATGATAAAATCACATCTTTGAGGATTGAGGCGCGGCAGAAATTATCTACTCTGCGACCGCTGAATATCGGGCAGGCATCCCGGATATCAGGCGTATCGCCTGCGGATATTTCGGTTTTGCTGGTGTATCTGGAGCAGGGGAAATATGAATAGAGCGCCATAGAAATGCGAATATTCAGGAACAAGCCGTCGGAGTCATTATGTACTTTTTACCATGAACGTCAAAAATATTTTGACATGGAATGGACATCGGAAACGTAGTATTTAAGGGCAATAATTATATGTATACTAAATTTCTAAAAGAAGCCGCGAAATTTGGATATGAATTTTCGGATAATCAATTAAATCAAACTATAACTTATCGTGATTTTGTCCTTTCAACAAACAAAAAAATGAATCTGACGGCGATCACCGACCCGGATGCGTTCATGGTAAAGCATGTGTTGGATAGTCTAAGCATTGGGTTGATACAACCGCCAACGAATGAACCGCTTCGAGTAATCGACGTCGGAACGGGAGCCGGCTTTCCCGGCATGGTCTTAAAGATCGCCAATCCCGCGTGGAATATGGTTTTATTTGATTCATTGCAAAAGCGGGTTCGATTTTTAGAGGATGTAATCGATGCGCTTCAGTTGACGGGTATCACGGCAGTTCATGGCAGAGCCGAGGATTTTGGACAGAAGCCGGATTACAGAGAACAATTTGACCTATGCGTTTCCCG
>CAJOQZ010000032.1 GCA_905236585.1 uncultured Lachnospiraceae bacterium | reverse complement strand
GTCCGCGCCCAGATCATACGCGATATCCCCCGCCTGCCATGTCGGCCCGTTGTTCGCGTGCCGGTGGGCGATCAGCGATGGGTCCTCCGCCACTTCCTTATTCACCTTCGTGGACAGCAAGGTATAGCAGGCGGACGGGTCGGATGGATCTTCTTCATTGTAGATGTAAATCGTCTTCTGATCCCCGGCAGCGCCCGTATAGTTATACGCCGTATAACGCTCCGCTCCGTCTCTCGAAAACAGTTCCCTCGGAGGCAGCTGCCCATCGTTGCCGACACAGCCGATCTGCTCGTTGAAAATTCTTGTATTCGCGTCGATCTCCATGGGATTGCCGAACGAATCGGTAACCGTTAACTTCCCTGTAGTCACGTCATAGCCGGGGATAGCCGCCCCGCCCGCCGCCGCTTCGGCAAGATCAGCCGCTATCTGCGAATCCCCGAATTTTTCGATCGGAGAAAGCAGGTCGTTGATCGCCGTAATCATGTTGTGGCACATGGTGTCGAGTTCCGCCTCGGAATTGAGCATGATCGAATTGGCGATCGTTTTCTCATACTGGTAGGAACTCATCCCGTCAATATCGAGATAGTCCGCGTATTCGTTCCCGCGGATCAAAAGCAGCGACTTCACCTCGCCGATATCCGTATTCTTCGTCGGATCGGCGTTATATACGTTGAACACTTCATAATAATCGTCATGCTTCGGGTCGGACAACTGATCCCAGTACGGCGTCACAAAACCGGTGATCGCGTCCTTTTTCAAACCGATCTCATACGCACGCGATGCAATGACGAAGTCGGTGCCCTCAAGTTTTACTTTTACAATCCCGTCATAGGTTTCGGAATAACTGATATTCGCCAATTTGGACAACTCGTCCAACGCCTGATCCCTTGCGTCGCGGAGGTTCATCGCCGTCTCCACCTGTCCCGCTTCGACCTGCTGAATCCGCCAGTTCAAATCAAAGATCGTCTTCCCCAGTTCGTTGATGCGGTCCACATCGTCCGTGATCTTCGTATTGATATTCGTCTGGTACGTAACAAGCCCGTCATATACTCCCTGCGCCCTTGTCAAGAAGAGATCCGCCTTCTGCGCGATCAGATTCAGATTGACCGGGTCTGCCGGAGACTTGGAATATTCGGAAAACGCGTCATACAGATCGCTGATCGCCGTGGCAAAAGACGCGCCGAGGCTGCCGTTGGACTCGTTCAGAAGCGTCTCGACCTCCGTCGCCGCTTCGTAATTGGACGCATAAAACGCCTGCCTGCCGGATTCCGTGCGGTAGGCTCTGTCAAGAAATTGATCTCTTGCATGGATAACATCACCGATGGCGACGCCCAGACCGGACATCTGCTTGCTGATGGATGCTCTGAAATGCGTGTCAAGATAGGATTTGTCTTCAAAAATAACCTGTTGACGCACATACCCCTCGGTATCTACATTCGCCAGGTTATTCGCTATTACGTTGAGCCCGTTCTGCGCGGACTGCAGACCGGATGCTCCTACATATAAACTCCCGAAACCGTTTGCCATAATCTTATCCTCCGAAAAACGTGATAAGGTTCGCGGCTTCAGATATCGTTAAAAAATAAAGTTACTGCTTGGCGTCGAATCCGCCGCTCGGCAGGATGTCGCCTGTAGAGTAGGCATTCCTGTCGTAGTTCGCCGTCTCCGGTGCCTGTCGTAAACTCTTGAATAATGTCAGGTCAAACTCCACCATCTCGAGTGCCTGCTTTAACAAGACCTCGTTCTGCTGGTTCAAAAACTGCATTCTCGTCGCGGATGCAACCAACTCATCCCGGGCATTCTCGAGCGAACGACGCTCCTCGCTGCCCTCTGCAAGCGTAGCGATCACTTTTGTGACGGTTGCGCTTTCTGTGCTTTCTGCACTTTCGCTTAACAATTCGTCAAGCAAGCGCAGACGCTTTTTCTCGAGATTCTTCAGTCGGCTGCTGATATCCTGTTCGTCCGACGTCAGCCGTTCTAACTGTTCCAGTTCGCGGTTGATGACATGATCGCGCTTTTTCTGCGCAAACTCATATAGCCTGTCATAACAAGCCGTCTCTTCCTCCAGAACCGCTATTAACTCGCCAACTCGTCCCGTCAAGGTAAATCTCCCCGCTTACAGTCCTGCAAACTTCGCAAGAAGCTTATCAGCAAAATCCCCGGTATCAACCTGAACATCACCAGAGTACTTAGCCTTCATCTCGGCAACTTTATCTTCCCTGATATCCGAAGCTTCTGCGACTGCCTGTTTTGCGACCTGCATAGAACGTCCCATCGACGAAATCTGTACTTCGTCCTTGCCCATCGACGGTGTAGTGCTCTTCGCAGCCTTGACGTTCTTGGTATTCTGCGGCTTACTTACCTGCATGATCTGGTTGTACGCTTCCACACCTATACGCATAACGGCACTCTCCTTTCTTCCGTGAAATTGAAGCTTTTTGTATCCGTCTGTCTCATGCGGAGCGGATACGCTGATAAATGCTTTCAATATTAGTATCGGAAGGTTGTTCTTATTTCTTTAGCGTAATTTCCGAATTTCCGGGCTTTTTCTCCGATGCCGGAAACAAGGGAAAAATGGTTTTCAGATACTATATCGGAGATGTTACAAAAATGTTTAGCGTTTTTGTAAAAAAAATTAAAATTTTTGGTAACAGGAATTGAAACAGGAATGCGAAAGACTCTTAAAGCGCTCCGTAACGAAAAAACCGCGGAAATAAAATCTTCCGCGGCTTTTTTGTATAAAAATGTAAGGTCTTGTAAAATTATCCCTGCGGTCATCCCTCGATCGCAATAAATTTCTTCTCTTCTACTTCCGGCTTCTTCGGGTCAACTTTCGGAATCCGCACTTTCAAGACGCCGTCCGTGTACTTCGCCTTGATATCCTCCTGCGTTACATCTTCTCCGACATAGAAACTTCTCGATGCGGTTCCAAAATACCGCTCGCGGCGGATATAGGTGCCGTCCTCGTCCTTCTCGTCGTTCGATGCGCCGTGCGTCGCGGAAATCGTCAGATATCCGTCCTTCAATTCCGCCTGGATGTCCTCCTTTTTCACGCCCGGCAGGTTGATGTGCAGTTCATAGAGATCCTTCTTCTCCTTAATATCCGTCTTCATCAGACCGTTCGCCGATGCGCTCGGCGTCCGAAGTGCTCTGCGCGGATAATCAAAATCGAAAAAGTCGTCCAATAAGTTCTCTCCAAAAATACTCGGCATTAACATAGGTCATTCCCTCGCTTTCTATTAAAAAATCATTTTGCAACCTTTGCCTTTGTCGGGAGGAATTACTCGTTCGTGTGATTTTCTTTCCTCCGACTGATTATGTTATATCACTTATTAGCACTCTTGTCAAGTGAGTGCTAATAATTATTTTCAAAAATTTTCTCCTCTTTGACATCCTGTGCGCCGCGTGCTACTATAATAACCAGATACGGCAATATGAATGTCGTTTTGATTCTTATGTAAGGGGTTTGCGACATGTTAGCGACTTTGGTTCCGCTTTTTAATACGCGCATGGACGTTCATGGGTACTTTGTTTTCGCCCAGCGCGAGAACTATCTGTTAGATGCCGCCCACGCTTCGAGTTCTCGTTTTGACAACGCCAACCGGATCGAAGGCTTCGACATCATTGACAGCATGGGAATTTTCACCCTCGCAAGCGACCGGGAACTGTTCGTTCCGGTGAATCAGGTAGCGCTTTTCTCCGATCTGACGAATCAGTTTCGCGGCGCCCACGACCACATTGTCCTCGTGATCGACCACGGCGTGGAGCCAACGCCGATGTATATCAACCGTCTGCGGGCGCTTAAAATGATCGGATTCCGCCTCGCCATGCAGAAACTCCCCTTAAAATACATTACGGAGTATGCGCAGATCCTCGAGCTCTGCGACTATCTGTTCTTGGACTGCCACCGCGTGGATATCGCAAAGGCAAAGCCGTATCTCTTTCGTTTCCTCCCAAAACTTCTTCTCTGCGCGACCGCCGTAGACGAGCAGGAAACGTATAATGATTTGAAGGCAATCGGCGGCTTTCATCTGTTTGCAGGGAAGTTCTTCCGTCTGCCGCCGGTTCCGATGGGGGAGGAATTATCCCCGTTGAAAGTGACGTATCTGGAATTGATCCGCGTCGTCAATCAGGAAGATTACGACCTGATTACAGCCGCGGACGTCTTAGGGCGGGACCCGGCGCTCGTCGTTTCCCTGTTAAAGATTGTAAACCGCATGACGATCAACAACGGCATCACTTCCGTCCGGCACGCTGCGGCGATCCTTGGACAGCGCGAGTTAAAACGCTGGATCAATACCGCGATCACCAAAGAACTCTGCGCGGACAAGCCGAGCGAGATCACCCGCCTTTCCATGCTGCGGGCTCGTTTTGCTGAGAACCTCGCTCCGATTTTCAATATGGGCGGTCTGTCGGGGGATCTGTTTTTGATGGGGCTGTTCTCCG
>CAJOQZ010000031.1 GCA_905236585.1 uncultured Lachnospiraceae bacterium | reverse complement strand
TTGTAAGAAAAAAATAAAAAATGCCCTTATGTCTGATGTTATACGAAAAAATGGCGCAGCCCCCGTGTAAATTCAACACAGGTCTACATAGTTGCGTCCACTTACGTCTATGCCGCGTTTTCCTTCATAGGGGTTATCACATGAGCAATGAACCTCTGAATCGAAATCATAAACGCTATTACCGCCAAATTTATAAATCCTGCCGCCAGCCACCTGCTCCAGCTCGTCGTCGGTCAGCATCATGCCCGCCTGCTTTATCATGCTCCTCGCTTCCTCTTTCGTTCTCGCACTTTCCACTTCTTTTTTCAGATTTCCATATTCCTTTTCCTCCGGCTTGGTATATTATTTTAGAGTCGGTTCCTGGTGCCTATATGTATATACAAACGAAAATCAATTCTGGCGATGTTTTTTTCAATTTTTTTTATTTTTTTAACGTTCGCCCAAATCCGGCTGTGTTCCCTCGGCAAAAACCGTGATCCCTTCGATCAGTGTCTCGTCTTCCTTCAGGTCGATTATTTCTGTCAGTCCTTTGTCAAATGCCTCTGAGCCCGTATATAGTATCGGAAGACAGTACACCGGTCTGTCATATTTCGGATAGATCTCAATGCGCTTATTCTCTTCATCGACATCTCCGAAAATATGATAGGAGCCGCGAAACACCAGGGATGTCAGAACCATGCTGAAGCCTATCCTGGTTTCTGCTTCGACAATCGCTATCAGCAGATTCTTTATGGTGTAACTGCCGCTACCATTCGTATCCGTGAGGGTAAATTCCGGGATACTCCATATTTCTCTTTTTTCGACAGATTTCCCGCCGAAACCCGAGACAGTAGTGCAATACTGTGTTTTTACTGCGTCCGGATAGCAATAGAGTAGCAACTCCGTATTCAGGCACCATACGGAAATGAGAGCCCCTGTGTCGATCAGGCAGGTAAACCGTGCTTCACAGGGCAGATAAAAGGCAGGTCGCTTTTTGTCTCCGGCTAACTTGATCTGAACCATTACTCCACCCATAAAATATTGCCAGGCAGTTCTGTTGTCCTGTCAAAAATGCCGCCTTCATGACTGCCGGTGATGATATCTGTAATAAGCCGGATCTCAGGCTCGCGGCATACAACGGTCAGAATACCGCCGATGATCCGGTCGTTCCCGTCCATTTCATAATCCGTCAGATAAACCCACCTGTTGGGATACTTCTGCACAATATCTTTCCAGGTCATATAGGTTCCAATGTTCTCGTTATTGATCATGTCCTTTGGACGCTGTTTCTCTGCCACCATATCGCCACACCTCCATTCATCAGGGGTATCATCTTATGGCTGGATACAATATCTCTATTTACAGTATACTTAAAAATCGAAGCGATACAATGTTTTTCAAAAAATCGTCTGGTATTTTCCGTTATAAAAAATTTCATAGAAAATTATGATTTTGAAAAAATTGCTTTATACGCGCTAACGGTGTTGATTGCCGACGCGCTCGACTATTGAACGCATACTGTTGGCGCTTCGAATAAAACCTGTTATTCCTCTTCCGTTAATTTTAGTCCATATCCTCTCCGTTGGTTGCGATCACCTTTTTGTACCAATAGAAACTGTCCTTTCGGCTTCTTGCAAGCGTGCCGTTGCCGAGATCGTCTTGATCGACATAGATGAATCCGTAGCGCTTGCTCATTTGATTCGTGTTTGCGCTGACAAGGTCGATCGGCGCCCAGCTCGTATAGCCCATTAACTCCACGCCTTCATCAATGGCTTTTTCCATCTCTTTGAAATGCGCGCGGAAATACTCAACGCGGTAGGGGTCATGGATCGTGCCGTCTTCTTCCACCGTATCCCGCATCCCGAGGCCGTTCTCCACGACGAAAAGCGGCTTGCGGTAGCGGTCATACAGTTCGATCAGGGAAATCCGAAGCCCCACCGGATCAATCTGCCAGCCCCACTCAGAACTCGGCAGGTACGGGTTTTTAACGCCAAGGATCGTATTGCCCGGCGTCCGCTCCGCATCGGGATTTACCGACTCCGTCGTTGAATTGTAATAACTGAACGAGACAAAATCCACCGTATGCTTTCGGATCAGATCCAAGTCGCCGTCTTCCATTACCGGCAGGATGCCGCGCTTTTCAAGATCCCGCAGGATCATCCGCGGATATTCGCCGAAGACCTGGACATCCGCATAGAACAGGTTTTCCAAATTCTTCTTCTGCGTCGCCGCCACATCTTCGGGTGCGCAGGTATTGGGGTAGGTGGTAAGTTTCGTCAGCATCAGCCCCATCTTCGCGTCAGGCACAAGATCGCGAAGCAGTTTCGTCGTCATCGCTCCCGCGACAAACTGATGGTGCGCCGCCTGATAGCAGCAGGCAATCTCGCCGCGCTCTCCGCAGAGTTCCGGAATGATGCCCGCCGTCGTAAAACTATGGCGGATCAGGCTGTCGATTTCATTAAAGTTCAGCCACAGCTTCACATATTTGCCGAATCGTTCGAAGCACACACGCGAAAACCGTACAAACAGATCAATCACGCGGCGGTCTGCCCAGCCGTTGTATTTTAAGGCAAGTTCCAGTGGCATCTCATAATGGGAAAGCGTCACCAAAGGCTCAATCCCCAAAGCCTTCATCTCGCGGAATACATTTTCATAGAACGCAACGCCCTTCTCATTGGGCTTCTCCTCCTCGCCCGTCGGAAACAGCCGCGCCCACGCGATGGATATCCGCAGGACTTTGAACCCCATTTCCGCAAAAAGCGCAAGGTCTTCTTTGTAATGATGGTAAAAGTCGATGCCCCTTCTTTTTGCATAATAGGTGGGGTCGGTATCAGCCATCGCCTGACGGATGCCGTCCAAAGAAGTATGGACGTTTGCCTTATAATCTTTTACATCGACATGCGGCTTAAAGGCAACGACATCCTCGACGCTAAAGCCCTTGCCGTCCTCATCCCAGGCGCCCTCTGCCTGGTTGGCGGCGATGGCGCCGCCCCATAAAAATCCTTTCGGAAAACTCATGATCTTATCCTCTTCTTAATCCCACTTTAACAGCTGATCTCCCGGCGCGATTGCTCCGTCCGCTGTCGTTGTAACAGTCAGATATTCCGAATTTGTTATCACGACCGGCGTAATTATATCATACCCCGAGGAACGAATTTTATCAATGTCAAACTTGAAATCAACTTTTATGTTGAGAACAAACGATTTCTCCGTGATAGTTCCTGAGGCATTCTTGCCGTCGAACACTTAAGATTTGTTTGTTCCCAAAGCAAAATTGGATGAAAATTGATTTCCATATATGTGAAGTATAAAAATCTGTTTTCCCTGCCGCATTTGTGGTATCATAATAAAAAGGCAGGTGGAAAGCGCATGGCAAAACTCGTATATTCTTACCACAACAAGGAAATGTCGGTCACAAACTTCAAAAGTCTGTGGCGCAGACAATCGGATTTCAAATACTGTTTTTTAGTGGAGATCGACGGGCATCCCGCGGTCATCGAATACTATTCCCGTTTTGCAAGATATGTGGACGCCTCGCCGTCCACGCAGGGTTTTGAAAAAGTCAATGATTTTTCTTTTGCGAAAAAACTCTTGGACGACCACAACCAGTACATTCGGGACACCATGCAGAAAGCCAACAAGAGCATCAAAGTACAGTGCGACACGCCGGACCACGAGGGAGAATTTCTTGCCATGACGGATATCCTTGACCGTGCTTTCATTACATATAAGGGGCAGAAACTGTTCTGACGGGGCGATATAAGCAAAACGCGGCACAGTGCGAATGCACGCAGGTAACGCCGGATATTTTGGGTTGCATTTTACGATTTTTTCGAGGACGAAAGACGATCGGTTAGGTCGTGAATGGTATAGATTCCGGTGCGGATAAAGGAGGACATTTATGGATGAGAAAATGAAAACGATCGGACGGAAAATGAGCATTCGGATGGGGATTTTGATGAGTTTTTGTCTGGCGCTTGTCGGGACGCTTACGTCCGGGCATTTTACGCCGGTCGGATTTTTGATCAGTTTTGTGGTAAGCACAATCGCAAGTTTGCTTATCGGCTTTCTTGTTCCGGTGGGAAAAGTGTCTGCGGGTATCTGCAAAAAATGCCAATTAGCGCCGGAAACGCTGCCGAACCGCATTGTATCGACTCTGATCTCCGACATCATTTATACGCCGATAATTACGCTCGTTATGACGGCGCTTGCCTATAAAATGGCGATGATCCAAAGCGGCGGAATGGCGCAGATTGAATTTGCGCCGATGTTTTTTAAGTCTTTCGCCATCTGCTTCCCGATAGGCTTCGTTCTGATATTTATCTTTATGCCCCTTTTCTTAAAGCAGCTGCTGTCCGCTGACGGCAAGGAAGCACCGCGCCGCTGACAAAAATGATTTTCGTGAAGAATTAATTTTCCATGTGGAAAGCCGCCTGAGTTTATAGTATAATTTACAGGTACGGCAAATTTTTGAAGTGGGCTTATTTTGCTACGAAGGATTTTTCTGGAAAAATACTGGGGCGTTCGGCTTTCTTCGGCTGAATGAACTTTTAAGTCGGTTCAAGTTCTGTTGACGGGATCAAGGGGGATAATACGCAAAAAGGGGGGTGCTTAGGCGATGCCGAATAAAAGAACGGTTCTGATCGTTGATGATACCAGAGTCAACCGGGTCATGCTTTCGGACATGCTTTCTAAGGATTATGATATATTAGAAGCCGGGGACGGAGAAAAAGCAATTGCATTGATGGAGGAGCATTTGCAGGAGATCGCGATTGTTCTTCTTGATATCGTGATGCCGAAAAAAGACGGATTCGAAGTCTTAGACGAGATGAATCTGCGCAACTGGATTTCCAAGATTCCTGTCATCATGATCACGGCGGAGTATTCGGACGAATTTATTACCAAGGCGAGCCGTCTCGGGGCGATCGATTATATTACGAAGCCGTTTAATTTTACCATCGTGCAGTTCCGCGTGGCATCTACGATTGCGACATATGCCAAACTGCGCAAATTGATGGACGAATTGACGGACGCGGTTGATCGGGACAATGGCATCAACCCGCTGACCGGTCTGCCGATGAATGAGGCGTTCTTTGACCGGGCAAGGCAGTTTTTCCATCTCCACAACGACACCTGCGCGGTCATGGCGATCGACATCGAACATTTCAAACTCTTAAACGATACCTACGGACGGACGCGGGGCGACGCCGTGCTAAAAGAGATTGCGGAGCAGCTTAGGATGTTCGTCAACAAGGAAGACGTGCTTGCCGGATACCTCGGCGGGGACGATTTTGCGGTCATCCTGCGGCACGACGGAGAACTCGAACGGGCGATCATGCGGCGCATTGTCACCCGTGTGAAAAATATGCGCGTCGGCACCGGCATCCTTCCCGTTGTCGGCTTATATGTGATCGGAACGGACGACGCCGATACGATCGAGAACATGTACGATAAGGCGTGCATTGCTGCGAGCCACTGTCTTGGGGATTATCGGGAGCGGATGTGCGAATACGACCGCGCGATGATGGATGAGATAATCGAAGAGAATGATATGCTCGGGCGTGCGCTGGAAGGGCTTAAGAACGACGAGTTTACGTTTTATCTGCAGCCGCAGTGCGATATCAAGACCGGCAAGATCGTCGGCGCGGAAGCGCTGGCACGCTGGATACATAATGGGGAACTGATCCCGCCGTACCAGTTTGTTCCGGTCATGGAGAAGAACGACGTCGTTTCCGACCTTGATTTTCATATCTGGGGCGGCGTGTGCAAATGGCTTCGCACATGGATCGACGCAGGGCATACGCCGGTGCCGATTTCCATCAACGTATCCCGGCTTGACATCTACACATTTGACCTGCCGTCCGTCATCAAGGAACTTGTGACGGCGTATGACATCGATCCGAAACTCTTAAAAGTTGAGATTACGGAGAGCAGTTACATTGAGGAGTTAAAGGCGGTCAACAACGCGGTCGATACGCTGCAGGATTTGGGTTTCCGTATCTTCATGGACGATTTCGGCAGCGGCTATTCGTCGCTGAACATGCTGACGAATGTGAACATCGACGTCTTAAAGATCGATATGATGTTTTTGGATATTGAGGAAGGCGACCGCAGAGGACTCGACATCTTAGAGTCCGTAGTCAATATGGCAAAACTTCTGCACCTGCCGGTCGTCGTCGAGGGCGTAGAGACGAAGGCGCAGCTGGATTTCCTTAAAAAACTCAACTGCGATTACGCGCAGGGCTATTATTTCTACCAGCCGATGCCGGTGGAGGAGTTTGAGAAATTGATCTCCGAGGTAGGAATATTGGAGCCGAACGCGAATTTTACGAAATTCGATGTGGGAGCGGGCGACGCGCTGGACGTATCGGTGACGCACAAGGAACTGCAGGACGCCATGATCGATGCGTATGAGGAAGTTTTCCTGCTCGACGCGAACAACGATTACGCCCTGCCGCTTCGGATGAGCGACAAGGTACGGGAACTGACGAATAACAGCGCAATCTCATGGGGCGAGCAGCTTCCGGCGATTTTCAGGGAAATCGTGTCAAAAGAAGACATAGACGACGTCCTTCCGGTAATATCCCGGCAGTATGTGATGCACGGTTTTCATTCGCTCCATGACTACCAGCGGATTTTGTACTGCGACGAGGACGGCAGAGATGTTGAACTGGCGATCCGTCCGTTACGCATTGAGGATGGGACGGCGACGATCGCGCTGCTTGCGACGGTGGACGTGACGGATATTCATAACGCGTTCATACGAAAAGGAAGCCATATCAAGGAAATATATAATAGTTAATAGTTACTAAATATAAGGAGGATGACCAATGAACAACGTAACTGACAGCATTTTGTATATCGGCGTGGATGATACGGATACGGAATTATTCGAGAACCAGTACCCGATCGAAGAGGGAATCTCTTATAATTCCTATGTGATCATGGATGAGAAAATCACGATCATGGACACGGCGGATGCGCGGAAAACGGACGACTGGCTTGCCAATCTAAAAGAAGCGCTTGGGGACAAGAAGCCTTCCTACTTGGTTGTGTCGCACTTGGAGCCGGATCATTCCGGCAACATTGAGACGCTTGCGAAAATGTATCCCGAAATGCAGATTGTCGGGTCGGTTAAAACGGGACAGATGCTGCCGCAGTTTTTCGATACGGATGTAAGCGGTCGATTTGTCGGCGTCAAGGAGGGAGACACCTTGGAACTCGGCAGTCATACGCTGACATTCGTTATGGCGCCGATGGTGCATTGGCCCGAGGTAATGGTAACCTATGAGTCGTCGGAGAAGGTTCTGTTCTCCGCAGACGGATTCGGAACATTCGGCGCCTTAAAAAACAACGTGCCGTGGATTGACGAGGTGACGCATTATTATTTCAACATTGTCGGCAAGTACGGTTCGTCGGTGCAGACGCTTCTGAAAAAAGCGGCAAATTTGGATATCGCCAGGATCTGCCCGCTGCACGGACCGGTGCTTTCGGAGGACTTGGGCTACTATCTGGAAAAGTACGATAAATGGAGCAAATATGAACCGGAAGAGCAGGGAATCTTCATAGCGTATGCGTGCCCGCACGGACACACCGGGCTTGCGGCGGAGGAATTTGCCGAGGAACTGCGGGCGGCGGGAGAGAACGTAGAGACGCTCGACCTGACAAAAGAGGACGTGTCCGAAGCCGTAGAAAAATGCTTTATGTACGACCGGATCGTCCTTGCGGCGGCAACCTATGACGCGGCGCTTTTCCCACCGATGGAGGATCTGCTTTACCACTTGGAGATCAAGAATTTCCAGAAGCGGAAATTCGCCCTGATCGAGAACGGTTCGTGGGCGCCGGCGGCAGGGAAGTTGATGCGTGCGCACATTGAAAAATTAAAGGACTGCGAGATCTGCGACACGCTCGTGTCTTTGCGCACCAGACGCACTCCGGCGAATGATGCGGACTTTAACGCCGTAAAGGAATGGCTGATAGCGAATAAATAATGGAAAGGAAAAAGGAC
>CAJOQZ010000030.1 GCA_905236585.1 uncultured Lachnospiraceae bacterium | reverse complement strand
CGTAACCTACCGCAACAACCATGCCGCCGCCGATGGACATGCCGTCCGTCACCCATGCCGGCATTGCGTTCAACGCTGCCGCTACCGCTTCCGCCGGAACGAAGCACATCGCCGCCGCCGGGATGGCGATTCGAAGTCCCTGCATGCAGATCGCGCCGATCTGTAACAGTTCAATCTTCTTAAACTCGCCGTTCTTCGCCGCCGTATCCATGCCATGAACAAATGCAACCGCCAAGGTACGGCAGATCATGGTAAGGAACAGTCCCGCTACCGCCAGCGGAATCGCTACCGCAATCGCCGTCGCTACGCCGCCGACGCCCTGTCCGCCTTTTACCAGAATAATCGCCGATGCGATCGACGCCAGCGCCGCATCCGGCGCAACCGCCGCGCCGATGTTCGCCCAGCCCATTGCCATCAGCTGCAATGTGCCGCCAAGGATAATGCCGGCTTCCAAGTTCCCCGTTACAAGCCCGATCAGCGTACATGCAACAATCGGCTGATGAAACTGGAACTCATCCAAAATACCTTCCATGCCGGCGAAGAAGGCTACGATGATGACAAGTATTACTTGCAAAAAATTCATATCCATAACGTTCCTCCCTACTTTATTACCTTATCAACCCAACTCCGCTCTTGCCTTTTCAACGAGTGCGTCCATATCTTCCGGACTGTCGGTCGGAACTTTGCGGACGTTGAATTTAATTCCTAAACTCTTTAACTTGTCAAAGGTGGCGATGTCCTCTTTGCCCAGAGAAAGCACCTGATTGACCGCAACCTTGCCGTTCGAATGCGCCATGGAGCCGACGTTCAACTCCTTAATGGACACGCCTCCCTCGATTGCCTTTAAGGCATCCTGCGGCGTTTCGAACAGCAGCATTGCCTTGGTGTCGCCGAAGCGGGTATCTTTTTCCACCTCGATGATCTTGCTGATCGGAACGACGTTCGCCTTTACACCCGGAGGTGCCGCCTGCTCGATCATCGTCTTGCGGAGTTCGTCCCCCGCTACGCCGTCCGAACATACAATGATGCGCGTCGGCTGGGTCTGCTTCGTCCATGCGGTCGCCACCTGCCCGTGCAGCAGACGCGTGTCGATCCGGGCAAGCACGTACTTGATGTGTCCGTCGCCTAAGACCGTTCCCGGCGGAATCGCTCCCGTCGGCGCTGCGGACGCTGCCGCCTGGGGCGCCGCTTCCTCAGGCATGAACTTATCGGGATGCACCGTGATACCTTCGCGTGCCGCGCCTACCAAGTCCTTCGCGATTTCTCCCGCCGTGGCAAAGTCCCTGTCGCCGTATGCCTGTGCCAGCATCGGAAGATTCAGCCCCGTGATGATCGCCCATCCGGGATGTTCCGCACACAACTGGAACGCCTGATTGTACGGACTTCCCGCGAACAGGTCGACCATAAACAGAACATTCTCTTTGTCGGACAGCCTATCCACCGCTGCCAAAAGATTGCCCCGGAGGTCGTCTAAAGTTTCCCCGTTGCGGAACGATACGACTTCCAACTCTTCGGCGTCACCGAACACCATCTGCGCGGATGCGTAGATTCCTTCCGCCAAGCCTCCGTGGCTAGCAAGAATAAATCCTACCATGTTGCTCCCCTTTCTGATTCTTGTAAAAAAGAATCCATATTATTGATTGTTAATAGCAAAAGCGCATCAGGAACTGACGATAAGCGAATGCGTTTTTCGTTTGCCGATTCCTGCTCTTTTGCTATCCAAAGACAATTTTAGCACTTTTTCACAATAAATCAATACGCTTATTGCATATTTTTGGTAATAATGCGCAGAAAAATCGTTGCTTTTTACGACCTGACCAGTTGACTTTCCTCGTTGAAAATTCCGTGAATGGCAACTTAAAATCCCTCGTCACAAAGGACGGGGGATTCTTAAATCGTATCTTATTTGAATTGCCTCTTATAGTCTGAAATCAATGCTGCCGCCGACGTAGGTTTCCTGTTCCGTCATGATCGAATCGCTGCGGAGCGCGAACTGGCGGTCTTCGAGCCGCTTGAACAACTCCTCCACCGAGGACGCCGAGATCACTTCGTAATCGTCGTTATTCGCGTAATCGTCCGGCAGACCTTCCGCCTCTTTTCCTTTCGGGCGCTTGACGCCTTTCTTTGCGTCGCCGGTTCCTTCGACGTCTTTTTCTTCGGCTGCCTTTTCGGCTCGTTTTTCTTTTATCTTTTCTTCGGCGGCTTTTTTCTCTGCTTTCTTCTCCGCTTTTTTTGCCTCCGCCTTCTTCGCGGCGCGTTTCTCGGAGAGTTTTTTTACCATGGTTTCGTTGTTCTTCTGCGTCACCGCGAAGAACGACGCCGTTCCATTGTCATTGACCTGCATCCCGAATCCTTTGATGCCGTCCACGCCGCTCATCTTGCTTGCCATCTGTCCGAGTTGGCTCTTTGACATCTCAATGATGCCCTCGTACTTCTTGCGATAACTTTCGTCGGTCGCCATCCGCTCGATCTTCTCCTCATCAACGAGGACGACCATCTTGTCCTTGCTCGCGTATTTTGCGGCGTTCTGCTTCGCATTGGCGATCTCATCCTTGCTGACAAGGACGAATTCCATATCGCCGTATTTGCTCTTCAACTCCTTGTAATATTCCGCCGCCTTCTCCGACAGTTGCGGATTCCCGACGGTCTTGCCATAATCGGCTTTCTTCGCGTCCTGCGTCTGCTTCGCCTTGTCTGCGCCCTTCGTCTGCGAAGCGCCCGCCGTCTGCTGCATGATACTGCTCATTGTGCTTGCTACATCCATGTTAGCACCCCTTTCTGCGGGTTTTCCCCTGCAATTCCGTTTGCATTGTCTGCTGCCGTTCGCGGTTTGACCGTTTGTCGTTTTTTAGCGGTCTTCTCGTGAACGATGGCACTAGTACTCCGTATTCTTTATCGGATGGTTTGGGAAAAATCTTTAGGGCGGGTGTTGTACGAAAAACAGTTTTTGCCTTGGGAACAAACAAATCTCCGTGTTCGACGGCAAAAATGCCGTAGGGACAGTCACGAAATAAGTTGAACAATTATGACTTTAGCACAAGAAGCAACCGAAATGATCGAGAAAATGCCGAGTAAAAATCAACGAATCGTGGTTGAACTTTTACGCATGTTTTGTTTTGGGCTATGAGCGACGAGAAGAAACTATCCGACAATATTTTGGCAGTCATTAACGACAAGGATGCAGAAGATTTTCCCATTGACGGCTTTTGCATTTGCCGCTATAATAAAACTGAAGCCGCATACGTTTTCGGCTTTAATCCTAACAAGGAAGGAGGGATAACATGGCAGGAATTTCAGGAATAAGTTTCAACAATTTCTACGGTCTCGGAAGCGGCGGCACCAGTACGCTTTTTTCATCGATCAACAATAATATTTCCGGCGTATCCGCACTTTCCGGTCTGACATCCGACATTTCGTCGATCAAGAACGGTTCCTACGGGAAATTGTTAAAATCTTACTACGCGAAGAATACTGCCGATTCGACAACCGACACATCATCCGCCAAGAAAGCGACATCCTCAGGGACGAGCAAGACGCTTTCCGATGTCAAGTCCAAGGCGGACAGTTTGAAATCGGCTGCCGACAAACTGACCTCTACCGGCGACAAGAGCGTTTTTGCAAAAAAGGACGGCGAATATGATACCGAGGCGATCTATCAGAGCGTTTCGAATTTCGTCGACAATTACAACAGCGCGATTTCGAGTACGAAGGATTCGACCAGTTCTTCCGTTGCAAGCGCGGTATCAAGCATGCAGCGCACGACGAGCGTGATGAGCAATTCGTTATCTAAGCTCGGCATCACCACCGGTACGGACGGCAAACTTTCTATCAACGAGGAAACCTTCAAAAAGGCGGATATGGACAAGGCGAAAACTTTGTTCAACGGATCGTCGTCCTATGCGGCGAACATTTCCTCCACCGCTTCAAGGCTTTCCGGCACGGCGAGCAATTCGCTCTACTCCTCGGGAGCCGCTTCCACTTACAGCGCAAGCGGAACCTACACAGGATTTAGCAGCTCGTATTTCAACAGTTACATGTAAGTTTTTAAGCAAAGACGCCCCGCAGGTTTTCCGCGGGGCGTTTTTTTATGCCGTTTATAGGCGGCACTTTCTTTTACCCAAGCGCCCCCATTTCCCGGTACACGCTAAGTCCCATCTCCAAAAGCGGGTACAGCGCAAGCGCCCCGGTTCCTTCGCCGAGGCAGAATCCCGCGTCGAGGATCGGCGACATATGCAAGGCAAAAAGCGCAACCGCCGCCGCCGGTTCTTTCGAGCCATGCGACGGCAGAAGACAGCCGCCGACCCTTGGGACGAGCGCTGTCGCAACAAGCGCAGCCGCCGCGGAGATCACGCCGTCCATGATGACGGGAAGCCCTTCTTCCGCCGCTCCGATATAAAACCCACACAACGCCGCAATATCAAAGCCGCCAAGCGCCGCAAGTACCGCCAGCGGTTCTTCCCTATTTGGTCGGTGCAGCGCGATCGCCCGTTCGATGACCTGCGTTTTATGACGGACGCCGCCGTCGCCGACCCCCGCGCCGATTCCGGTGATCTTATTCGGCTCGACCCCGCACATGACCGAGATGATCGCCGTCGACGTCGTCGTATTTCCGATTCCCATTTCACCGGCGGATAAGATGTCATATCCCGCGGCTTTTAATTCTTTTGCCTTTTGTCTGCCGACGCGGATTGCGGCAAGCGCCTGTTCTTCTGACATTGCCGGTTCTTTTGCCATGTTCTT
>CAJOQZ010000029.1 GCA_905236585.1 uncultured Lachnospiraceae bacterium | reverse complement strand
CGGGGGCGTTCGTTTCCGGCGCGTCAATCGAACTGTCCGCGGACGGACCGCTGCGCGAACCGTATGCGGCGTATTTCCAGGGCGGACTTACATGGCAGCACGCCAAACTCGGGATTTTGCTTTCCTTACAAAAACTTGTAGACGCGAACCTTGTTAAACGTTCGGATTTGTGATATCATGAAAAACAGTCTTTTTGGAGAACTCCTGCCGCAAGAAGAGAAAAAGGAAAGGGGTTGCATGAACAAAAAGACTTGTAACTGGGACGGCGCGGTCGATCCCGATACGAAAGCATTAACCTTAGGATTTGATCAATTATCCGATTCGGAACTGTTGGCGATCGTAATCCGTACGGGCAATGCCGAGAATAACGCGATGCGCCTTGCCTCGGAAATCTTAGCGAAGAATAAGCGGCAGCTGTTGAATCTCTATGACTTGGAAGTTGACGATTTTATCCGCATTCCGGGAATCGGCAGGAAAAAAGCACTGCAGTTAAAAGCAATCGGAGAGATTTCAAAGCGGCTTTCCAAGGCAAGCCGTCAATCGGGACTGAAGTTTAACGATGCGGCATCCGTCGCGGATTACTACATGGAAAGCATGCGGCATGAGCCGCAGGAAATCCTGCTTGCCGCGTTTTTTGACGCAAAGGGATCGTTTATCAGCGATAAGCGCATTTCCGTCGGGACGTTGTCCAGCGCCATGATTTCTGCGAGGGATGTGTTCCGGTATGCGATCCATGCCAACGCTTGTTTTGTTACGGTGCTGCATAATCATCCGAGCGGCGATCCGTCTCCGAGCGATAAAGATGACAACGCGACGCGTCTTTTGATGTCGAGCGGCGCGATCCTTAACATCCCGCTTCTCGATCACATCATTATCGGAGACAATACGTTTTTCAGTTATTATGAAAGCGGTTTTTTTAAATGATTGGGGAGGAATGACCTATGAGTAACGGTTACGGCATTGATATGGGAACCGGGAACCTGAAGATTTACAATCAGGCGACTGGCGAGATCACGAACGAAAAGAATACAATAGCGATCGTGGATAAGGATCAGATGTACGCATACGGGGACGAGGCATATTCCATGTATGAAAAGGCGCCGGAGTCCATTGCGGTATCGTTTCCGATAGTGAACGGCGTCATTGCCGATTTCGACAATATGCAGACCATGCTCCTGGAGATTTTGGAGCATAAGACCAAGGCGAAGTTAAAAGGCGCGGACATAGTAATCGCGGTTCCGACGGATATTACGGAAGTCGAGAAAAAAGCGTTTTACGATATGTTTGCGAAGACCAAGATCAAGGCGCACAGCATCATGCTCTGTGAAAAGCCGTTGGCAGACGCGCTTGGAATGGATTTGGACGTGACGGAGCCGACCGGCGTAATGGTTGTCGATATCGGAGCGGATACGACCGAAATATCCGTTATCTCATTAGGCGGACTGGTATTGTCCGACCTTCTTCCGTTCGGCGGCAACCGTTTAGACGAGTCGATCGTAACCTATATGAAGCGGAAATTCAATCTGGTGATCGGCAAGAAAACGGCGAAGAACTTAAAAGAGAAGATCGGTTCCGCCATGAATTTAAGCACCGATACCATGAAGATCGTCGGCAGAGACGTGGTAAGCGGGCTTCCAATCGAGATGGAAGTGGAGGCGAGTACCGTTTACGAAGGGATCAAGGATGATCTGAACAGCATTGGGACATCCATTAAGATGATCCTGGAAAAAGTTCCACCGGAATTGGCGAAGGATATCGTCCATTCGGGCATCTATCTTTCGGGCGGAAGCAGCAGAATAAGGGATTTGGCGGCATTTTTCGAAGAGGGAACGAATATTCGGATCAATGTTGCCGAACAGGGAGACGTTACGGTGGCAATGGGCTTAAACCGCATCCTCTCCGACAGCAAGTTCAGCCGCTTCGGCTACAGCATGAAGTCGCGGATTTTCAGTTAAAGGTTTACCGACATGAGGCAGAGGGGGAAACTTAACATTCCCAGCAACTTCATATTGATCGCTTTGTCCATCCTGTGCATCGTCCTGCTTTTTGTCAATTATTCGACCGGCTTTACGGGGGGACCGCTTCGCTCTGTGGCGAACTACTTGTTTATCCCCATGCAGCGCGGCTTAGATTATGTCGGCAGCCGGATTTCCATTACGAACGCGGATGCGAAGACGCGGGAAGAATTATTATCCGAAAACGAACAGTTGAGAAGCGAGAATGAGCAGCTTAGGACGCAGTTGACGAATACGCAGCTGCAGCAGGCGCAGCTTGACGATCTTTTGGAACTCTACGAGGTGTCTGCGACATACAGCGAATATCCGACCACCGGTGCGCATGTGATCGCCAAAGGGACCAGCAACTGGTATGATACGTTCACGATCGACAAGGGGACTTCCGACGGAATTAAAGTCAATATGAACGTGATCGCTTCGGGGGGACTTGTGGGGATCGTTACGGAAGCGGGAGAGAATTTTGCCATAGTCCGGGCGTTGATCGATGATTCGAACAGCATCAGCGCAATGGTTGTCGAGACCGGGGACAACTGCATCGTGTCCGGGAATCTGGAGATGATGACGGAATCCAATATGGTCGAGTTTTCGGGGTTGGAAGACCCGGATGATGAGGTAAAAAGCGGATATGCGGTTGTTACCAGCAATATCAGTTCCAACTATGTGCCGGGGCTTTTGATCGGATATGTGGAAGGCTTGACCGGGGACAAAAATGATCTGACGAAGTCCGGCAGCATTACGCCGATCGTGGATTTCAAGCATTTGAATACGGTTCTTGTCATCACACAACTGAAAGAAACGGGAGAGTAGATATGTCGGATGGCAAAATGGCAATCAAGAATTTTCTCGTTGTTTTCGCTTTAGTGTATATTGCGTTCGTTTTACAGACGAGCGTTTTTAATCATTTTGAACTCGCGGGGATATCGCCGAATTTAATTCTCGTGATAACGGTTGCGTTCGGCTACTTAAAAGGATCGAGAGCCGGCATTGTCGTAGGTTTTATCAGCGGACTTTTGCTGGATATCTTTATCGGCTCCTATTTTGGCATGAATGCGCTCATATTGATGTATATCGGATACTTAAACGGTCTGATCCGGCTGTTTTATTTCGGAGAGGATATCAAGTTTCCGATCGTTTTATTATCGCTTAGTGATGTATTATACGGTCTGACCGTTTTTGCTGTGTTGTTTTTGATGCGGGAGCGCTATGATTATCAGTTTTATTTCAAGGCAGTCATCATTCCCGAGGCGATCTATACGGTAATCGTCGGCATGGTTGTATATACGGTGACAGGGATTGCCATTCGCTGGGCGGATAAGCCGGAGAAGCGGGCGACCAGAGAGATCGCATAGTCTGATGTTGGATAGAATTTATACCATTTTTAAGAGCAGGATTCATATAATGATCGGTCTGATGGTGGCGTTTGCCGCCATTTTGATCACCCGTCTGTTCATCCTGCAGATCGTACGCGGAGCCGATTACCAAAGCAATTATGACTTAAAGGTCGAAAAAACGGAAACCATCCCGGCGACGCGGGGAAATATCTATGACCGCAACGGGGTGCTTTTGGCGTATGACGAACTTGCATACGCGGTGACGATTGAAGATACCGGAACATATGCAAGCGGAAGAGAGAAAAATGATCGCTTAAATGAGCAGCTCTATGAAATCATATCCAACCTTGAGAAGAGAGGAGATATCGTCAATCTGGATTTCGGTATTACGCTGAATGCTGCCGGGGAATATGAGTTTGTAGACAGCGGTACGAAACTCCAGCGGTTTAAGGCGGATATTTTCGGTCATCGCAATATCAGTGAATTGGCATATAACTCCAAATTAAAAGTGAACGAACCGGAAGCAAGCGCGGACGATATTATGCAATATCTTTGCGGCAATGACCGGTATCAGATTCCGGACGAATACGGTAAGCGGCTGCAGTTTGAGATTGCCGTGACCCGGTACCGGATGAGCCAGAACAGTTATCAAAAATACGTCGGCACCGTGATTTCGAATGATGTATGTGATGAGACGGTCGCCTATATCGCGGAGAACCGGAGCCGTTTTGTCGGGGTGGATATTGAGGAGCGTTCCACGAGGCGCTATGAAGACGCCGAGGCGTTTTCGAGCGTGATCGGCTATACGGGAACGATCTCTACGGAGGAATATGAGGCGCTTTCCTACGAGGATAAAGAAAATTATTCATTAACGGATGATATCGGAAAAGCCGGAATCGAACAGTATATGAATAAGTATCTGATGGGTACCAAGGGATACGAAACAGTTTATGTCGACAGCGTTGGTAATTTGATCGAAACGACGGAGGAAGTCGATCCAATCTCCGGCGGAGACGTCTACCTTTCAATTGACCGTGACTTGCAGGTGCATACCTATGATCTGTTAGAAAAAGAGATTGCGGGCATTTTGTATTCCAAGATTGAGAATATCCGAGAGTTTAACCGGAACGCCGTGGAAAAAACGGCGAATATCGTTATTCCGATCTATGATGTGTATTTTGCGCTCATCAATAACGGGCTGATTGACATCAATACCTTAAATGATCCGGATTCGACGGATGTGGAAAAAGAGATATATCAGACGTTTTCCGCCAATCGCAAGACCGTCCTTTCCACGCTGTCGGATCTGTTCCTGTCCGATTCGCCGACAGTATATAACGAACTGCCGGACGAGTATCAGGATTATGTCACGTTTACCGTCAAAATGCTTCGCAGCAATGACGTATTGCTCAATGAGGCGATCGATAAGAATGACGACGTGTATACGCAGTGGACGTCGGAGCAGTTGTCCGTAAACGAATATCTTCGCTATGCGATCGACCAGAACTGGGTGGATATTACCAAGGTTTCCGAGCAGTCCCGCTATGTCGATACGGACGAGGTATATGGCAATTTAGTCGATTACATCATGAAGAAACTTGAGACGGATACATCGTTTAACCGGCTGATGTATGAAAGCATGATCGACAACGATCTGATCAGCGGCGGGCAGTTATGCGCCGTGCTCTTCGATCAGGGCGTCTTTGAAATGGACAAGGAAAAAAGAGATGCCCTTGCAAATGGCAGCGCGTCCGCCTATGAATTTTTGAAAGATGCAATTTTGAATCTGAAGATCACGCCGGGGCAGTTGGCGCTGGAGCCGTATTCGGGTTCGTCTGTAGTGATCAACTCGCGTACGGGCGAGGTGCTTGCCTGCGTCACGTATCCGGGATACGACAGCAACCGCCTGTCCAATGCGACGGATTCGTCCTATTATGCGGCACTTAATTTGAGCCTTTCGAATCCGTTGTACAACAACGCGACCCAGCAGCGGACGGCGCCGGGTTCAACGTTTAAGATGTGCATCGGTACTGCCGGACTTGCGGAGAAGAAGATCGATATTTCGACGGAGATTACCGACAAAGGAATGTATGAAAAGGTTTCGAACCATCCCCGGTGCTGGGTTTATCCGGGATCGCACGGGACCATCAATCTTTCCGAGGCAATCCAGCATTCCTGCAACTATTATTTTTATGAGGTCGGGCACCGGTTGGCGGGCGGCGAGAATTACAGCGATGCCCGCGGCATTGAGCGAATCCAAAAATATGCGGCAATGTTCGGGCTGGATTCGAAAACTGGCGTGGAGATCGAGGAGAATACGTCGAAGATCGCGACGGAGTATCCGGTCATGGCTGCGATCGGACAGTCAGACAATAACATTACGACCATCGCTTTAGCGCGTTATGTGACCGCCGTTGCAATGAATGGCATGGTATATGATTTATCGCTTTTGGATCACGTAACGGACGCGAACGGAAATACATTGGAAAGTTACGGCCCGACTTTACGGAACCAGATTCAGGTCTTAAACTACACCGAGTGGGGCGCAATCCACAGCGGCATGAAAAACGTGGTAGAGGATCTTTCATCTTTTAGCGGTTTTGACATCGAAGTCGCAGGGAAGACAGGAACTGCCGAGATCAACAATCATCCGAACCACGCACTTTTTGTCGGTTATGCGCCATATGACACTCCGCGGATCGCTTTGGCGACGCGAATCGCATACGGGTACACGTCGCATAATGCGGCGGCTGTTTCCAAGCACATTATCGGGGCGTATTTCGGAGAAGAAGAGTCGATCGCATTGGCGGAAAGCACACAGGCGTTTGCTGTGTCGTCAAGCAGTTCATTAAGCGATTAGAAGAGGAATCATTGCCATGAAAAATAAAACGGTTGTCATCAAAAGCAACAGCAGCGGGTTGACGCTGGTGCTGGATAAAGAAGCGGATTTCAAGGATTTGGTCGAGGATATCTGTAAAAAGTTTGCAGATGCGAGGGATTTTTTTAAGGATGCGTCTTTGATCCTTACGGTGGAAGGACGCACGTTAAGTCCCGAAGAGACGGCGGTTGTGATAGAGGCGATCGAACTCAATTCGGATATCAAGATCCGGCTGATCTGCACGGAAGACGTATTGGCAGATGCGAGGATGGTGCGCCTTACAGACCGGTTTTACTTCGAAGAGGCGTTTACGAATGCCAAGATCATCCCCGGTTCCGTCAAGCGCAAAGATGTGGTAAAAAGTGACAGCAGCATTGTGATTTTAGGGGATGTCCTGCGCGGCGGAGATGTATCCGCAGTCGGGAACGTCCTTGTTATGGGGGAAGTATTGGGAAGCGTATCCGCCGGGACGGACGGAGATGAGCGTTGTTATATCGCAGCGAATTATTTCGATACGAATGAGATTTCGATTGCGAAAATCAGCGGCAATATGCGAAAAAAAAGAGGACTCTTTTCCGGCGTCGGAAGGAATATAACGGAGCCGCAGGCGGTCTTCGTCTGGGACGGCAGCCTGCTAATGGAACCGATGTCCAACGGAATCGTAAAGCAGTTGTTGAATAAGTAAATGTTTCGAAAATATCAATTAAAAAATTTTAACTTAATACTGGTTGCCGCTGTTTTTGCGCAGACGATTCTCGGGATCATGGTGATCGGAAGCGCAAATTCCGATTATCAGAACCGGCAGATTTTCGGCATGGTTTTCGGACTCATCATCATGCTCGTCGTATCCGTTATTGATTATGAGTTCGTCCTGCAGTTCTACTATGTCTATTATGTCGCAACGTTTCTTCTGCTTTTGTCCGTGCTGTTTTTCGGAACGGACGTCGGCGGAGCGACGCGGTGGGTAGACATCGGAGTGACCCGTTTTCAGCCGTCGGAATTGGGAAAAGTGCTGCTGGTGCTTTTTTTTGCAAAGTATTTTATGAAAATAGAAGAAAGCGTCAATGAGCCGCGGTTTATCGCGTTGACGGCGGCGCTTGCGGCAGTTCCGTTGTTTTTGATCGTAAAAGAGCCGGATCTGTCGACGACGATTGTCACGTTTTTGATCATAGCGGCAATGTTCTTCGCGGCGGGTTTAAGTTCCAAAATCGTCGCATGGTCTTTAGGAATCGGGATTCCGGCAATCGGGATATTACTGATCTTGATCATGCAGGACGGACAGCAGATTTTGGATGAGTATCAGGGACTTCGTATTTTGGCATGGTTGAAGCCGGACGAGTATCCGGCAAGCGCCTATCAGCAGCAAAATTCAATCATGGCAATCGGCTCGGGGCAGTTGTTCGGCAAAGGCCTTTATAATACGGCGGTCGACTCGGTGAAAAACGGCAACTACATTTCCGAACCGCAGACGGATTTTATTTTTGCCGTGGCGGGAGAAGAATTAGGGTTTGTCGGATCGGTAGTGATTGTGTTATTATTACTTATGATAGTGATCCAGTGTCTTCTTATCGCGAAAAAGGCAAAGGATTTATCCGGGCAGCTGATCTGTGTCGGGATGGCGGCGATCGTGGGATTTCAGAGTTTCGTCAACATCTGTGTGGTAACGGGGATGATGCCGAATACGGGGCTGCCGCTGCCGTTTATCAGTTATGGGCTGACGTCGCTGGTAACGTTATATGGGGGAATGGGATTCGTTCTTAACGTCGGACTGCAGGCGAAGCGTTATACGGGGGATACGCACTATGTATAAAAGGGTTTTTATCAAGGGTTATATAAAAGGGGGATGCTATGAACATCGGACTTGTCGCACATGATGCGAAAAAGAAACTGATGCAGAATTTCTGTATTGCGTACCGGGGAATACTGTCCAAGCACGACATTTATGCAACGGGGACGACAGGACGGCTGGTGGAAGAGGTCACGGATCTAACCATTCATAAATACCTTTCCGGGCACTTAGGGGGAACCCAGCAGTTAGGGGCGCAGATTGAGCATAACGAAATCGATCTGGTTATTTTCCTGCGGGACGCGGTGACGCAGAAGTCGCATGAGCCGGACGTCAACAGCATCGTACGTCTGTGCGACGCGCACAATATTCCGTTGGCGACGAATCTTGCGACGGCGGAACTGTTGATCATATCTTTGGACAGAGGAGATTTGGACTGGCGTGAAATGTATAAGTAAACGGATCTTTTCGGTTTTGCTTGCGGCGGCGCTTATCCTGCCGCTTGCCGCTTGCGCAGAAGAGCCGGATCAGAACGCCTACCAGGTATACGAGACAAGTTATCAATTCGGCATTACCAAAAGCAGCCCTTTATCGTCGGGCGTGATGTATACGTCGAATTTATGCGTATCGGACGGCTCAGATGTGGGGACGGATCAGGTGTCGTCCCATGTTGCGTATGGGGGCGGAGTATTCAATACCAAAACGCGGGAGGTTGTGTACTCGCAGAGCATCTACGATCAGATGTACCCCGCGTCGACGACGAAGATTTTAACCTGTTATATTGCCTTAAAATACGGCGATCTCGACGAAGTATTTACGGTCAGTGAACATGCCTGCGATCAGGACAAGGATGCCGCGGTGGCGAAGTTGAAACCCGGAGATAAGATCACATTGCGGGAACTGCTGTACGGACTGATGCTGGTAAGCGGTAATGATGCCGCCGTTGCCATCGCAGAGGGTATGAGCGGCAGCGAGGAGGCGTTCGCGCAGTTGATGAATCAGGAGGCGGCGGCGCTTGGGGCGACGGGTTCGCATTTTGTGACGCCGAACGGACTGCATAAGGACGATCATTATACGACCGTTTATGATATGTACCTGATTTTTAACGCGGCGATTCAAAATGAAAAGTTCTTAGAGATCATCAAGACGATGAATTATACGGCGAATGTGACCCGGGGCGACGGCAGCATAGAACAGCTTGTATGGGATACGACCAACCGCTATCTTACCGGCAAACAGAAGACGCCGGAGGGTGTTACGGTCATCGGCGGCAAGACGGGTACGACGACGCAGGCAGGATACTGTCTGGTGCTGTACTCGAAAAATGAAAAGGGTGATGACATCATATCCATCGTTTTCCATGCCGATTCAAGGAACAATTTGTATTATCTGATGAATGAATTGTTGACGAATTTTGCGAATTAGGATATTTTAAGAATTAGTTGTTTTGCAAAGAAAATCAACTATTATATGGGGAACAAACATTTTGAGGTTAAGACATTTTTGCCGTCGAACGAGGAGAAATGTTTGTTCCGTAGGCAAGATAAAATACATTGCTTTTTTATACGTGATACCGTATAATTTTTATATCTTTATTTTGTCAGTGAAGGAGGATGACGGAATGGTCGAAATAATTGCAGGTGACAAAGGAAAAGGCAAAACGAAAAAATTACTCGAGCGTGCGCATGCGGATTTAGCGGAGGCAAAGGGAGATATCATCTATATCGACAAGAGCCAGAAGCATATGCACGAACTCAACAATAAGATTCGCCTGATCAATATGGCGGATTATACGGTTGAGTCGACGGATGAGTTTTTAGGTTTCTTAAGCGGGGCGATTTCCCAGAATTACGATATTGAGGAGATTTGTCTTGACAGTTTCCTGACAATCGGGTATATTGATACATCGGAAGGGCTGACGAGGGCGGTCGAGAAATTAGACGTGATTTCCGAGAAATACAATGTCCGTTTCGTTGTCTGCATCTCAAAAGATGAGATTGATCTTCCGGAAAGTGTAAAAGCGAAAATCGTTTTATCTCTTTAATTTTTCTGTTTTTGGTGGCAATGGGGCTATCGGAATCGTGTTTGATTTCGATGCCCTTTTTTCACATATAGACGTAATGATTAACGGGAAGGAGTAGGAGCAATGGCATTAACAAACAGTTACTTGAAAGGCGTGTATGAAGGCCTCGAACAGAGGAATGCGGAACAGAAAGAGTTCTTGCAGGCGGTATATGAGGTGTTGGAATCCTTAGAGCCGGTTGTTGAGGCGAATCCGAAGTTAGAAGAGATGGGAGTGATCGAACGGATTGTCGAGCCGGAACGTATCATTATGTTCCGTGTACCGTGGGTGGATGACAACGGAAAAGTACAGGTCAACCGCGGCTATCGCGTACAGTTTAATTCGGCAATCGGACCGTACAAAGGCGGCTTACGTCTGCATCCGTCGGTAAACCTTTCGATCATTAAGTTCTTAGGATTTGAGCAGATATTTAAGAACAGTTTGACGACGCTTCCGATCGGCGGAGGCAAGGGCGGCAGCGACTTTGATCCGAAAGGAAAATCCGATATGGAAGTCATGCGCTTCTGCCAGAGTTTTATGACGGAACTTTCCAAGCACATCGGTGCAGACACGGACGTACCGGCGGGCGATATCGGCGTCGGCGGCCGCGAGATCGGTTTCCTTTACGGACAGTATAAGAGACTGCGCAATGAGTTTACAGGCGTTTTAACAGGCAAAGGACTGACCTACGGCGGATCATTGGCACGTACCGAAGCAACCGGCTATGGATTGTGCTATTACACGGCGGAAATGTTAAAATGCATGAAGAACGATTCGTTTAAGGGCAAGACGGTTGTTATATCCGGTTCCGGCAATGTTGCGATTTATGCGACCGAAAAGGCGACGCAGTTGGGCGGAAAGGTCGTTGCGGTATCCGATTCGAACGGATATGTATATGATCCGGAAGGCATTCAGTTAGACGTTGTAAAACAGATCAAAGAAGTAGAAAGAGGACGGATCAAGGAGTATGCTGATCGTGTGCCGTCGGCTACCTATACCGAAGGCTGCTCCGGGATTTGGTCGATCAAATGCGATATCGCTCTGCCTTGTGCGACGCAGAACGAATTGGATGAGGAATCGGCTAAGACGCTGGTTGCAAACGGCGTGATGGCGGTAGCGGAGGGCGCGAATATGCCTTCCACACCGGAAGCGATTGCGGTATTCCAGAATGCAGGAATCCTGTTTGCTCCGGCAAAAGCATCCAACGCCGGAGGCGTTGCGACTTCTGCGCTTGAGATGTCCCAAAACTCCGAGCGTCTGCATTGGACATTTGAAGAGGTGGACGCGAAGTTAAAAGGCATCATGGAGAGCATCTTCCATGCCTGCGACGACGCAGCGCGCAAATACGGAAAAGAGGGCAATCTTGTCGTCGGCGCGAACATAGCCGGGTTTGAGAAGGTTGCGGAAGCGATGCTCGCCCAGGGAATCGCGTATTAAGTTAAAACAGGACGATTGGAACCCTTGGAAACCCGCTGTTTCCAAGGGTTTTATTATGCTCTGCAGAATTTTCAGACAATTCAGATAACGGACGATAAAAGACGATGAAAAGAGGTAGAAGGTTACAAAAGGGCTTCCGGTGGGTAACAAGTGGGTAACAAAATGATAATCGTTAGGGTTGACAAAATGGCGGCAGACCGCCATACTTTCACGTATGAAGCTGAAAGAGTATCTGAAGAAACAGAACATACGTATATACCATTTTGCCGGCGCGATCGGGATGTCCCGGAGCACGCTGAGGGACATAGTGGACGGTAGGACGAGGATGTGCGACTGTAGGTACAGCACCTTAAAGAAGCTGTCCGACTATTTGGAGATTCCCGTGGATGTGATAGTGGAAGAGGAGGGGATCGCTTATTACCAGGGCAGGGATGACAAGGTAAGACAATTAGCGAAGAATAATGAGGCGGGGCGCACGGGCGTCTGCAAATGCACGGGAGGCGGATACAGGGCGTATATCCAGTACAGGCATAAGAACATACATCTCGGCAATTTTGGCAGCGTGGAGGAGGCTGTAGCGGCCCGGGAAGGGGCAGAGAAGGTTATTGCGGCATTAAAGCATATGCAATATTGACACAAAACATATAAAATGCTACTATGTTTAGTAGGAGATATGTGAAATGAAGATTAACATAGATGGCTATACAGGGAATCATAATGGTATTGATTATCGGTGGATTAAGAGGGGCAATTATGCTTTGCTTTCTTTTTCTTTCGATGGATATAATATTGAAAAGAAAATCGGAAATGTGACAGCTAAACCGCTGGAGGAAGATATGATTAAGATGATCTCCGTCATGGAGATAAACCATTCTTTGTTTCGCTTTGAAAATGAAAAGTATATGTCGGATTATATTGCAGGTATGAAAGCATGAACGGCGAATCTATTTATATTTTGAAGCATCAGGATGACAATATTGGCATGCTTTCCATAGATGAAGATTTTGGAACGGTTCTTTCTTATAAGGAAATAAACGGGGAATTGTCGCCTTATCTTGGCAATATGGATCTGAAGAAAGTTAAGTTATGGTGGCAGACAAGAGCCATCCCCGGTTCTCGGAAAATGCTTGACAAAATACTTTTGGATGCGGGCTGTAATTCCAATTTCGACTACCTTGCAAAAAATCTGGGGCTTAGTCTTACGGATTGTTACTGGATTTGTCCGGCAGATTCGGATTTGCGTTGGAAAGATGTTTGCCTGTATAATATTTTAGGATCAGAAAACTATATTCCTTACCATAATGCAACATCATATGATCCGAATGCATCCCTTGGCGGCCAAATGGAAAAGTATTGGGACATGAATGGGGCATATCCCAAACTTGTTAAGACTGCGACTGGATACTACGGACAACAGGCGGCAAACGAAGAATTTGCCACAATTGTTCATTCCATGCAGCAGTCGGCATTCCTTTATGTGCGATACAGCACGCAAAACAGGGAAATTGACGATGCTCTTCAAAGTGTCTGTCCGGCGTTTACATCCCAATTTCTTGAGTTTGTTCCGGCTTTAGAGATAGTTAATTCCGCAAAGCGACCAAATGATATTTCAGAATATGATTTTTTTGCTGATGTTTGTGGGGAACATGGTCTTGATCGGGAACATATAAGAAAGTTTCTTGATTATCAGACATTGACCGACTTTCTTATCACAAATACAGATGAACATTTTATGAATTTTGGGATATTAAGAGCGGCACATACGATGGAGTTTAAGTCGGAAGCACCGATTTTTGATTCCGGAAACAGTATGTTCTATTCTAGTCAGAAGCGGGTGCCGATGTCACGCAGCGAGATATTTTCTTTAGAAATAACTGCAACGCATAAAAGCGAAGAAAAGATGCTTAAATCTGTGATATATAAGGATGTTATTAGGACAGATTGCTTGCCAAGTTCTCAAAATGTAAAGGATTTTTACACCATGAAGGGGATTCCGAAAGAAGCTGCAGAGGTAATATCAAAGAATTATGATCTGAAGGCTGCGATGCTTAATGAATTTATCCGGGGAAAGTCTATTTCGTTATATAATGAAAAACATAAATCTAAAACCAGGAATTGATTGACTGCGAATGGAGTGTGTTGTTAGCCAATATAAACCAATGTGAAAGCTCCCGCATTATAGACGGGCTTACAGCCAACCGGTTAAAGGAATATTATATCAGGGGAGGATGGTATGATTGATTTTAAGAAAGACGCAAAAAAACTAAGGCCTTTTCCCTATGGCGGCTCTGATCAGAAAATTCGTGTCCTGTATAATGATAATATTTATATGATCTAATTTGCCGATAATCACGCCAAACGATCTGAGATTTCGACAAGTGAAGTCAATAATGTCACATTAGAATACGTTTCCTCGTATATTGTGGCTGATGCGTTGGGTATTCCTGCGCATGACACCATGCTTGGCACGTATGGAGATGAGCTTGTTGTCGCCTGTCGTGATTTCAAAGTGGGAGTAGAAAATTTAGTAGAATTTGCTGATTATTTGAAGGAGCGTTATAATTCGAAAGACCGTGGGAAATACCTGTTTTATAATCAGCTGTATGAGACGATTGAAAATTCTGAGGATTTAAGTGAATACAAAAAGGAATGTATTTGTAACTATTGGGATACAATGGTTGTAGATGCGCTTGTTGGAAACTTTGACAGGCATACGGGCAACTGGGGGTATCTTGCAGATGATTTGAACGGAACGTTCCGTATTGCTCCAATGTATGATTTTGGTTCAACTTTATTTCCAAGATTATCGGATTTTGGTCGTAAGGAAAAAATGGGTTCTCATTTTGCTATGATGGAGCGATGCTTCGTGTTTCCATCAAGTCAGCTTTATATGTCAAATGAAAAGAATGGTGCTGTATCATATTACGATTTGCTTTGTTCGGGATTTGACAAAAACTGTTCAGAGGCTGTTTTACGCATAGTTCCGAAGATAAAAATTGATAGAATTCGTTTAATAATCAATAGTTTAGAGGGATTGACGGATATACAACGAGAATTTTACTGTGAGATTCTTGCATATCGGATAGCAAATATTCTTTTGCCTGCATATAATTATTGCAAAACCGGACAATATAATGAGGAATCGATGCAAAGAGTAAATGGTAATACAGAAATATCGGTTAAGCAGTTAGATGGTTGGATTAAAGAGAAGAGAGTGTGTGTTTCGCGGGATGAGGTGATGCAGATTGCTGAATCGTCCAATTCTCTTATGGACGAGAATTTATCAGCTAAGCCGAAAAAAGGACGCTGATTTGATGAAAACTGGGGGCTGATTATGAATTATGAGAATGAAGTAATGAAATCTTTGCTTTGGAAAGCAGAACAGAATGCTCGAAAAAGAATAATAGATACTATTTGGTTTTGCAGGATAAGAAAGATTCATGCTAAAGATTATGAAGAAATAAACAGAATTGAAAAGTCAAAGAGATTACGTATTTTTGAAATCAAAAGAAGTTTGTCTATAGAAAAGTTTCGGATAAAAACTATTTTTGAAACAAAAGAAACGCAAGAGAGAGTATCTAAATGAATTTTGTTAGTTTCTTTATTCAAAGGTAAAGAAACTGTAAGAGGCGTTATTCGGATTATAACTGCCGGCCGTTCATCTGAAAACGGTCGGCAGTTTGTTGACTTCAATAAGAAGTTGTTCAAGTGTTTTTTCCGTGTAGGTATCCCTTGTCACGTCTTGGTTGCCGCCGATCTTGAAGGCGGTACCGGCAGCATTCGCAATGGAATGCCCCATGATGATTTTCCTGCAGATTTCATTCATGGATACGGCATCCGCCAAAGCTGCAAAGGTATAGCGGCAGTCATGGGGAGAGTGGTGCATCCTCATCCGGTTCATGCAAGTGCTAAAGTTGCTGTTGGAATAGACGTTCCTCGAATAATGGTTCCCATATTTGTTTGTGATTAGATAACGACGTCCCTGATCCAGCCGGTACTGAACGAAAGGAACAATGGCTTCGTGGATCGGGATGATGCGGTCTTTGCCGGCTTCGGTTTTCATGCCGCCTATCATGTACCTTTCTTCCAAATGCACATTTTCCGGCACGATTTCCAAAAGTTCTGAAGGGCGCATCCCGGTGTATATGTAGATCAGCACAATATCAACATTATTTATCACGCCGACTGCATCCCAAAGTGCCTGTACCTCCGTGTCTGTGAAGCGTGTATGGATTGGCACGGCCGCATTCTCGCCCTCGAATATTAGGACCTGGGTAATGTCTTTTTCGGTATATTCGTTCATTATTGCATACTGCCACATACCGCGGACAATAGCCCGCATATTTCCGACAGTGGAAACGGATTTGTGGCACTGAAGGTTGATGCACTCCTGAAACTCCTGCGCGCGGAGCGAGATGATTTTTTTGTCGTGAACGGGGGCATACATGCCGAAAGCAATATCATAATTCTTCCATGTGGAAGCAGAAGGGTGGTTTTTCAGCCCTTTCCGATAACGCACCCATTTATCATAAAGCTCTGCAAATGTCGGTATGTCAACATATCTCTGATGCTCAGGCACAACATGGCCGCTGTTGTATTCTGCCAAGAATTCAAGAGCGCGCTTTTTGTCCGCAAAATATGCGATATACTTTTTCTTCCTTTTGGGCGGATCCACATTCGTGTCCATATATGATATACGGACGCCATAAGGTTTGCGCCGGTTTCCTGACAACTTAATAATTCCCCCATATCCGTTCGGCAGCTTCATAATGATTTCCTTTCTTTTAGGTTCGGATATTGAAAAAATGGGGGAGTGTGGTATAGTAGAGAAATGGTGCTGCCAGTACGGTGGCGGTTGCCCGCATCCTGACGAAAGGAGGTAAAAATCCAATCGGAAAGGAGGGCTGCTTATGACTGTAGAATTTTTCGTTGCAATTATGAGCCTGTGTCTGACATCGTTCGGACTTGGCTATGCAATCGGCATTAACCACAAGAATAGCAAATGACCGCCAGCTCCGCTAAAGTTTGACGGTCATTTGGCTTAAATTCTTTAACGGGCAACCGTCACCGGCGGCACCTTTTATGCACATATAATACAACAAACCGCTCTTATTTTCAATATCCAGATTTCAAAAAAGAGGGAATAAAATGAAAACGGATATTTTTGATAGAACAGGAGAGATTGGAGAAACCAGGGCAATGACCGCGCCGGTCCGCAGGCACAGAGGAAGGTAAAGGCATGGAGATTATTGTTAAAAATAAGAACGAACTGAAAGAAATTGTCAGCCGGACTACGGATGGAACGGCTTTCATCATAGAATTCGAGGAGGTTCAAGAGGATGAGGCTCGTAGATCAGAAGACACTGGGGCTTGATGTGACATATATAAAACTCGAAAAAGGATATACGATTGCGGACGGGAAACCGATTGAAGAGCCGAAGGATGCAGTAAGTGCCGTCGCGGAAATGCTTAAGGAGCTGGACAAGGAGGTTGTGTGTCTTGTCACATTAAAAAATAATAATGTACCCCTGAACGCAAGCATCGTTTCTGTCGGTACGGCGAATGCCTCTGTTGTATGCCCAAGGGAGGTGATGAAAACGGCCATTCTTTCCAATGCGTCAAAAATCATGCTGTTCCATAACCATCCTTCCGGCGGCGCGATGCCGTCGGTTCAGGATATTCAGTTTACGGACCGCCTGAAGCAATGCTGCGACCTGATGAATAAAGTCTGTTATTGAGGATCTTATAGCTCACAAGCATGAGGAGGAGTGGTTCGAGTTCAAAGTGAACTGGAATGAACATAGAGCTTTGGGCGAATATATTTCCGCAATGTCTAATATTGCTGCGATTCTCGGTGAGGAGAATGCGTATTTTGTATGGGGTATTGAGAACAATACTCATAGAGTGGTTGGCACGGACTATGATATTCATCAGGATGTCAAAAATGAGCCGCTTCAGCATTATCTTGCAAGGCTTGTCAGACCGGACATAGGTTTTTGCTTTGATGAGATTGTGTTTAGAGGCAAGCGATTGGTTGTCCTGACAATCCCAGCGGCTTCAAAGACTCCTACGTCTTTTGATAAGGATCGTTTTATCCGTATAGGCTCCAGCAAGGCAAATCTGGCTGATTATCCGGAGCGTGAGTCTAAGCTGTTTGAAGTGCTAAGGAATGGTCAGCCTACAATAGAAAACACGGAGTCGGAATATCAGGATCTTACCTTCGACAAATTGTTCATGTACTATACAACGAAGAAGGTGCCAATCAATAAAAAAAGTTTCAAAAAGAATTTGGGGCTTTTAACCAAGGATGGCAAGTATAATCTAATGGCGCAGCTACTTTCGGACAACAGCCGTATACCAATCCGGTTTTCAATTTATGGGGATACAAAGAAGAAAGCTTCATCGATGTATACAGTCAGGGAATTTGGCAATGACTGCCTTCTGCTTTCGGTGGATAATATTTTAAACTTCGGAAACCTGCTCAATATCCCACAGGTGGATGAGGCCAACAGGCAGACTACAAGGATAGAAGTTCCGCTCTTTAACAAGGATGCTTACAGAGAGGCAGTGATTAATGCCCTATTGCATAACCGATGGATTTCATATAATGCACCGATGTTTACGGCATATTCTGATCGGGTAGAGATCCTTTCAAGAGGAACGCTTCCTCCGGGGCAGACGATGGAAGGGTTTTTCCTTGGAGAATCCGTTCCAGTAAATCAGAAGCTGTCGGATATCTTTCTGCAGTTGCATATAAGCGAGCGGTCAGGACAAGGCGTTCCGTCCATAGTGGATGTATATGGCAGGGATACATATGAGTTCAGAGAGAATTCGATTGTGGTTAATATTCCGTATGAACGACTTGAAACTGCTTGGACGGCCAGCGGAAAACCGACTATTGAAACTGAAAAGCCAGATTCTGAAACTGAAAAGCTGGCTATTGGGAGTGAAAAGCCAGATTTTGGACAACAAAAGTTGGCTATTGAGAAAATATATGAGCAATGTAAAGGACAGAATTACAGTAGACCAACAATGGATTTAGTCCTGAAAGTATATGAAAATACCGGGGTTGATGAGGTTGTTTCTGCACCGGATGTGCAAAGAATTACGCAGTGCTCTGTATCGACATCAAAAAATATAATGAATAAATTAAAGAAAATAGATGTTCTGGTTGTTATAACTGGACATGGAAAGGGTAAGTACCGGTTCAAATACGATACAGAAGAGTAAAGAGGATCGGAGGAGTATAAAGATGGCATTTAAGATCGTTCGTAACGATATCACAAAAATGAATACAGAAGCTATAGTGAATACGGCGAATGATCATCCTACCGTTGGTACCGGTTGTGACAGCGCCGTTTATAAGGCGGCAGGTTACAATGAGCTTCTGGCATACAGGACAGAGAAAATTGGATTTGTTCCGGAGGGCGAAGTTTGAAACATAGAGGTAGCGGATAGCCAAGAAACTTCCGGCATCACAAACAAGCCATCTTTCGGTGGCAGGATAATTTAAACTGAATATAAACGCAGCACCTAATCAGGAAGCTATAGCAGGATCATCCTTTATGGTATATCCCCTTTGCTTGAGAAGATTAAGCGCCTGTGAAGTGGTCAATACTTTTGATTCATTCACAGGACGGGCTTCAAGAAAACCGTCGGCAGTATAAGGTTTCAAATCTGAGAGTATGTGCCAGATAGCGGTCAGGAACATACGGCAGATAGCGATGACGGCTTTCTTGTGGCCGCGGCGTGCTTTTATGCGGCGATATCGGCCGGTTATCTCGGGATGCTTTTTCGACTTGATCAAAGCATTTGCAATCTGTACCAGAACTGGTTTAATATAGGAACCAGCACGGGAAATCCTGGTCGATTTGATCTTACGATCGCTCTGGTCATTGCGGGGGCAGCATCCGGCCCATGAGACGAGGTGTTTAGCTGTGGGGAAGATAGACATATCACCGCCGATCTCTGAGAGTACTTGGATTGCAGTCATAGGGTTCTTATCGAATCCGGGAACTGTACGCATAAGTTCGAGCGCAGTTTCGTATTTATCACTGAGACGAAAGATTTCCCGTTCTACTTCTGACTTGTGCTTTTCAAGTTCGTCTATGTGATCGAGACATTGACGCAGTTTGACAGCCTGTTCCTGTGATACAGCGCCATCCACGGCTGCCTGGATTTCTTCGATGGGAGTTTTGCAACGTTTATCGACGAATGGTGTTACATCAAATTTTTCCCCGGGGTGCTGCAGAATGTGTTCCGTAATGGAACGTGAAGATTTACCGAAGACATCGCTGAACACATCATCAAGCTTAAGATTGGAAACGGTAAGACAATTCTGGGCACGGTTCTTCTCGCCGGTTATCATACAGGTGAGTTTAAAACGGTATCTTACCAGATCTCTTAGCTCGCGGATGTCAGCAGGTGGGATAAAGGAAGGCTTGACCATGCCGCACATATACAGATCGCAGATCCATTTGGCATCTTTGCGGTCGGTCTTGTTTCCTTTCATCGGTTTGGTGTATTTCGGATGAGACAGAGTAACCCACAGGTTATTCTTCTCAAGAATGTTGAATACAGGGATCCAGTACTTGCCGGTAGATTCCATGCAAATTTCCTTACAGTGGTATTTAGCAAGCCAGCTGCACAGTTCCTGCAGTCCTTTGGTAAAAGACGAGAAACGAGCCTGCACATACTCCACACGGTCATTTGCATCGGCAATACCGATACAGGCATAGATCCAGGTTTTGTGGACATCAAGACCACAGCAGTTTTTCTTGATGATTTT
>CAJOQZ010000028.1 GCA_905236585.1 uncultured Lachnospiraceae bacterium | reverse complement strand
GTTACCGCAGCAGAGACTCCGACATCGTCGATAGCAGACCGCCAGTCCCCGCCGACGACAAACGAAGCACCGCCCGCATCCCTGCAGCCGAACCCAAAATCCGACACCCAAACAGTCCCCCAAAACCCGGAACCCGTCTATACGCCCGCACCCAAAATGTGCGACACCCATTTTTGTTTGACAAAAAGCGATATCGGACATATTATAATGAAAGACGTAATAACAGGAGCAATACTGCCGATGGAAACTCATTACACAATCGGAGAATTTACATTTGATACGTTCCATGATTACCGCGACGCGCAGGAGGACATCCGCAAGATCGAGGCAATCAACGAGCGCCTCGACATCCACGAGCCGGAGACGGCGGTCCGTCTGTACAACATGATCCGCAACGGCGAGATCACTTTTCGCAGCCCCATCGGCGAGCAGTTTTTCGATCATGTGGCGGACATCGTTGCGCAAGGCAGCGAGGGGATGCTCGTGGACAAGGCAGTTGTTGAGGATGCGGAGGGACGTGTCAAATACCAGCGTTTTCTGGGGATCGCCGTCGCTGCGTTTGCCGTTGTTCTTTTCGCGTATTTCGCGGTGAATGAGGCGTACAATCTATATGAGACGCGCCAGATTGCAAAACTGCAGAACAGCGTAGCCGCAAGCGCATCGAACGAGTCCGGGAGCGCCGCTGCAAAGGCAAAAGACAAGGCGGACGAACGGATTGCGACGGACGTTCCGGACGACGGGAGCGCCGCCGCCCTGCGCGATCCTTACAGGCATGAGCAGATCATCGATGAGAGCACATTGGAGGTTTTGCCGGAGTACGCCGAACTATATGCGCAAAATGACGAAATGGCAGGCTGGATTACAATTCCGGGAACGAACATAGATTATCCGGTCATGCAGAGAGAAAGCGACAATGACTACTATCTGCGCCGGGGCTTCGACGGTAGCGACCTGACCGCCGGAACGCTCTTCGTGGACTACCGCAGCGATATCGTCAATCCGACGACGAATACGATCATTTACGGACACAATATGCGCAACGAAACAATGTTCGGAAACCTCGACAACTATCTCGACGAGGAATATTACAACGAACACCGCTCGGTCGCGTTTAACACGATCTATGAATACCGCACCTACGAGATCGTCGCCGTCTGCCTGTCTGAAGTGGAGTATCAGGACGCGGGCGGCTACCGCTATTATAATTTTATCCAGGCGGGCAACCGCGCCGAATGGGACGCCTTTGTCAACCATGTGAACAACCTTTCGGTTTTTGACGACCATGTGGATTTAAGCAGCGCCACGCCGGATGAGATACTGACGCTTTCCACCTGTAACGACTACGTGCAGGACGGGCGCCTGTTTCTTGTGGCAAAAAGAATCGACTAACCGCATTGACATCCACGTATAAGATAGGATAAAATAAAAGTCCGAGCAGCCGGGGTGTCAGCGGTACCCTGTACCGGCAATCCGCTATAGCCGGGGTGATATTTCGCAGAGGGTCATAAAGGGGTGGAGCCGCCCTTTAAGTGCGACGTTGAGGTTCGGGTCTTACGCGACGGATGCCCGTGAACCGTGTCAGGTTGGGAACAAAGCAGCACTAAGCGGGATTTTCCGGGTGCCGTGAGGTAGCCGGGGCTGAGTTTGCCTTATCGGTAACGTCCATCGTTTTATGATTCGAAGCGGGATGCTCGGTATTTTTGTAAATGCAGGGATTCCTTCGGGAATACGGCAAACCATACATTTTTTGGCTCAAAACATATAACGCAAAGGGGGAACGGCAATGACTTTAGGAGCATTGGAAGCAGGGGGAACCAAGATGGTCTGCGCTTTAGGCGATGAGACCGGCAAGATTTTCGAGCAGACGTCCATACCGACGACGAAGCCGGAGGAGACGCTGTCGGCGTGCATGGACTATTTTAAGGACAAGAATATTGAGGCGCTGGGGATTGCGTGCTTCGGACCCGTGGATCTGAACCGCCAGTCGTCGACTTACGGCTATATCACTACGACGCCGAAGCCGGGCTGGGCGAATGTCGACGTGGTCGGCGCGGCGAAAAAGGCACTGGGGGTTCCCGTAGGATTTGATACGGACGTGAACGGCTCATTGCTTGGCGAAGTGACGTACGGCGACGCGAAGGGTCTGACGGACGCGGTATATTTTACGATCGGAACCGGCGTCGGCGCGGGCATCATTTCCGGCGGCAATCTGGTTCACGGCATGATGCACCCGGAAGCGGGGCATATGCTGCTTACACCGAGGGAAGATGATGCGTACAAGGGACACTGCCCGTTCCATCGGAACTGCTTCGAAGGCTTTGCGGCGGGTCCGGCAGTGGAAGAGCGCTGGGGCGCTAAGGGCGTAGAACTGGCTGACCGCGACGAGGTTTGGGATCTTGAGGCGTATTATATCGCGCAGGCGATGGTCAACTGCATTATGATCCTCTCTCCGCAGCGGATTATCTTAGGCGGAGGCATCATGCATCAGGAGCAGTTGTTCCCGCTGATCCGCAAAAAGACGACCGAGATGCTGAAGGGCTATATCAAGGCGGCGGAACTTGAGGACATGGATTCTTACATCGTTCCGGCGAGCCTGAACGACGATCAGGGGATCATGGGATGCTTAAAACTTGCATTAGATGAACTTTCCCGATAAGAAAATATCACCAAAAACATCTTTCATATTTTGTATAATACGTTAAGCGAAAAGGCATTGAAAGCAATGCCTTTTTCTTTTACAATGAAAACGATTACAAAATGACACCATCGGGAGGTTATTATGGTCGACACAAAGAAATGGGAACCGGAATTTTTGGAGCGATTCAACAAGTATTATGACGAAATGAAGTGGCTGTACGGCGAACTCTACCACAACAATGAGCAGGCGTTCGACTACTTCTGCACGATGCTCCACAACTGCTACAAGGAGCGCAAGCCGCTGTTGAAAGAGTGGGACGACGCGCGTCTGGCGGTTCCGAACTGGTACAAAGGCAACGACATGCTCGGCATGATGATTTATACGAACTGCTTTGCCGGGAACTTAAAAGGCGTAAAAAAGCACCTTGATTATTTGCAGGAATGCGGCGTCAACTATGTCCATCTGATGCCTCTTTTGCAAAGTCCGGAGGGACGCAGCGACGGCGGATACGCCGTATCGGACTTCCGCGCCGTCGACCCGAAGTACGGGACGATGGAGGACTTGGCGGAACTGTCCGACGCGTGCCACGCCAAAGGCATGGTGACGTGCCTCGATTTTGTCATGAACCACACGAGCGAAGACCATGAATGGGCGGTTCGCGCCCGCAACGGGGAAAAAGAATACATGGACCGCTACTTCTTCTTCGACAGTTGGGACATCCCGAATGAATTTGAAAAAACGGTTCCGCAGGTATTTCCGCAGACGGCTCCTGGCAACTTCAGCTGGTGCGAAGCGGTCGGCAAGCCGGTTATGACGACGTTCTATCCATATCAGTGGGATTTGAACTACGCGAATCCGACCGTTTTCAACGACATGACGGAGAACATGCTCTACCTCTGCAATCAGGGAATCGACGTCATCCGCCTCGACGCGACGCCGTACATTTGGAAGACGCTCGGCACGACCTGCCGCAATCTGCCGCAGGTTCACACGCTCTGCCGGATCATGCACATGGCGGCGGACATCGTCTGCCCGGGGACGCTGCTTCTCGGCGAGGTCGTTATGGAGCCGTCGAAAGTCGTTCCGTACTTCGGCAGCGTCGACAAGCCGGAGTGCCATATGCTTTACAACGTTACGACGATGGCGTCTACGTGGCATACGGTCGCGACGAAGGACGTGCGCCTCTTAAAGCACCAACTGGGCCTTGTTTTCGCGCTGCCGCATGAATACACCTTCCTTAACTACCTGCGCTGCCACGACGATATCGGCTGGGGCTTGGATTATGATTTCTTAAAGCAGTTCGGCATCGAGGAAGTCGCTCATAAAAAGTTTTTGAACGACACCCTGACCGGCAAGATTTACGAGTGCGACGGCAGGGGCGAACTGTACAACGACGATCCGCGCCTCGGAGACGCGCGGCTCTGCGGCACGACGGCGTCCCTCTGCGGCATTGAGGCAGCGGAATACGAAGAGGATCACGACAAATGGGAGCGCTGTTTGCGGCTTGACATCATGCTGCACGCGTATCTGTTGACCCTGTCCGGCATTCCGGTCATTTACAGCGGCGACGAGATCGGGCAGCTCAACGATTACAGTTACCACGAAGACCCGCTAAAATGGGACGACAGCCGCTATCTGCACCGGGGCGACTTGAACTGGGACGACGTTAAACTCCGCAAAAAAGAGGGCACGCGTCCGGGAACGATCTTTATGGCGCTGCGCAAACTCGAACAGATCCGGGCGCTGAACGACGCCTTCGACAACAACGCGGACACTTGGATCGTGGAGGCTTACAACGACCATATTTTAGGAATCGGACGCTATTACAACGGGCAGAAGTTGATCGCGCTTTTCAACTTCAACAACTTTGATGAAACGGCGTGGGTCAACGAAGTCGAGGACTACATCGACGTGATGACCGGCGAAAAGTGCAAGGCGCAGGCGGTGAATCTCCCGGCGTTCGGATTCAAGTGGCTTTTGACATCTTTTAAGTAGACTATGACGATCAAAGAAGTGGCAAAAATCGCGGGGGTTTCCCCCGCGGCGGTCAGCCGTTACATGAACGGCGGCTCTTTAAGCGAAAAAAAGCGCGCCGCAATCCGACAGGCGATAGATCAGACCGGCTACCGCCCTTCTCCGGCGGCACGCGTCATGCGCACGGGGCAGTTGAATCAGGTCGGGATCATCATCCCACGGATCTATTCCGATTCCGTTTCGCAGATCGTTGAAGGCGTGAACAAGGTCATCCGGGAGGAAGGCTATATGCTCGTCGTCTGCTCGACGGACGGCATCGACGAGCAGGAACTGTCCTACCTCGAACTCATGGAGAACAACCGCGCCGCGGGAGTCATCATCATGGGGACCAGCCAGACGCCGCAGCTTATCGACGCGTACCACGCGTGCCGGATGCCGCTTATCATTACCGGACAGAACGTGCCGGGGATGCCGTGCGTCTACCATGACGATATCCACGCCCTAAGCGACCTTACGACCATGATGCTGGAAAAAGGCAGACAAAATATCGCCTATATCGGCGTTTTGGAAACCGACCCGCAGGCAGGGACGGCGCGGCGCATGGGCGTCGAAGGGGCTCTTGCGCAAAGCGGACGGAAAAAAGAAGACTTAATCCGTATGGAAGTGCATTTTGACCCGGAAGAGGGTTTTGCCGCAGCAAAAAAGATCCTTCGCGAGCATGCAAACGTGGACGGGATCATCTGCGCCACCGATACGATTGCGACGGGGGCGATGCGTGCGGTTCATGACGCGGGCAGGACGATCGGAGGGGACATCAGCCTCGCGGGCGTCGGCGACAACTGGATGAACAACTACATGCCCGTTCCGCTGACGACGGCGCATTACCTTTACGACCAGTGCGGGGAGGACGCGGCGGAGATGCTTTTGGAGGAGATCGCGTACAGCAGGGAGGAAAAAGCGTTTCCCGTCCGCCAGATCTGCCTTTCCTATACCATCATTGACAGAGGATCGATATGAAAAAACAACTCGTATTTTTGGACATAGACGGAACGCTTGTGGAGGGCGGCGAGAACGAGCCGCGGGAGAGCGCGCTTAAAGCGCTCCGCGAGGCGAAGGCGAACGGGCATAAGATGTTTTTATGCTCGGGCCGCAACGAGGCGATGCTTGCGCCGCTGCTGAAATACGATTTCGACGGGTATGTGGCGAGCGCGGGCGGCTATGTGGTCTGCGATGGCGAAGTGATCTACGACCATCCAATGACGCGTGAGCAGTACGAAACGGCGATCAGACTATTGCACAAGCACAGCGCCGTATGCACGGTGGAGGCGCGGGATGCAAGTTACGGCGACAGGAATATCGAGGAACTGTTTTCGGTCGGGCTAAAAGGCGAACTGAACAGCGAACTGCTTCGCTGGAAAAAGGCGATCGACGAGAACCTAAGCATTCGTCCGCTCGAAGAATACGACGGACGGCCGGTCTATAAAATCGTAATGATGGCGAACGACATGTCACAGATCGCGGAGGCGCGCGCCGCATTGGAAGACGCGTTTGACTTCTGCTTTTTCGACGACGGCAGATTCGACATCGTAAACGGCGAAATGATCAACCGCGCCTTCGACAAGGGGCGCGGCATCGAGCGGATCTGCAAATTCTTAGAACACCCGATGGAGGACACCATCGGTTTCGGCGATTCCATGAACGACCTGCAGATGATGCAGACGGTGGGCTTGTCCGTCTGCATGGAAAGCGGCAGCAAAAAACTCATCGAAATCAGCGACCTTACGACGGCACCCCCGGATGAGGACGGCATTTATAAGGCGTTTCGTGCGCTGGGGTTGATATAGCGTGGTAGAATAACTATTTTATGTTGGTTCGCCCGATTAGATAATCTACGGAGCAATGATAATAATCTGCTAACTGGATAAGTATATCAATAGGAAAATCCCGCACACCGCGTTCATATCTGGAGTAGACATCGCGGTGCAGTCCGAGAATGGAAGACAATTCTTTTATCGTGAGGTCATGGTCGACCCGTAAATCTTGTATGCGTTGAAATTTCACGAATACTCCCCTTTTTTGTTATAGACAAAGTATAAATGTTGTGCTAACATTACAGTCATAATAAGACCGTTCGGTCTTATAGCAGAGGTAAATTGACATGAAAATTTTGAGGATGGATTGTGATAGCCAAAAAAACAATAGATCCGGTCATTGTTAAGATAACGGCATTTCTTCTGATATTTTGCATTCTTTATTCGTATTGTTCCGAAGTGCTTAGTCCCAAATGGAAATATCCCACAGATATCGAGGATCATCGTAGCCGCATGGAAGAATACAGAGCGTTGCAGTCTGATCCGCAGGTGATTTTTATGGGAACCAGTCATGTATTATATGGCGTCAATCCCATGCAGATTTATCAGGAAACCGGGATATCAACCTATAACATGGCAATAAGCGCATTTGACATCGGATGCGGATATGCGCTTTTGAAAGATGTTTTACAATATCACCACCCCAAACTGCTTTTTATAGATACATCAACGATATATCTCGAGTTTTCGGATGGTGCCTATGTTAAGGCTATGGGGATGATAGAGAATCCCGAAGCACGCATGGATTTGGCTCGGACATATGCGGAAAATTACCTTGATAGTAAAAAGGAAGCGTATGACGAGCAGCAGGAGCGCATAGAAAAAGGACTGGAAGAGTCACCTGAGAACGATAAGGAAACGGATTGGGATGCCTTAAAGCGCAAAGCATTTTTATTCGGTTTTTCGAAAATATACAGAAATCATTCCAGATGGCAGGAACTGACCACATATGATTTTGAATTGAAGTGGATGAACGCATACGAAGCAAAAGGGTATGTTTTTGATACCCTTATTCGAGGCGGCTCATATTCTGTTGACAGTATGAATGCCGTTGCCGCGGACATGGAAGAGGTGCGCGAGGTAACAGAAACAGAATATTACAACGGAAGGATACCGTTGTTTTACAGAACGGATTTACGTTTGCCAAAGAAACCGAGAAAAATATCGACGCCTTCAACTGTACTGCACTTGCCTGTGTTCCGGCTTCTTATGAGGTCTTAAAAGGTCAAATGCAGGATCAGTTCCGGTCGGTTATGGAGCGGCTTAGATATATCGAGTTCGGTGCCGGTGCCCTTTCCGTAAAGCAAAGAAAAGAACTTGCAGGTAGTCTGCCTAATGTGAAAATATATAATACGTGGGGAAGTTCCGAATCGGGAGGCGTGATTTTTTGCGATGTAAACGAGGCGGCATCCTCCGATACATTATGCGGTTCGCTTGGCAGACCGGTAAAAGGTGTTGCGGTGGAGATTCTCGATAAGGATGGACGCGTCTTGGATCAGAGCGACGCCGCGCATCCGGGGAGAATGGCATTGCGCGGAAATATGGCGATGCTGGGTTACTGGAAAGATGAAGAATTAACAAGTCAAACGTTGAAAGACGGTCGCTTGCTGACTGGGGACTTGGCATATATCAAAGACGATCACATTTTTATGCTGGGGAGGGCGGATGATTTGATAAATGTCGGCGGAGAAAAGGTATCGCCGATTGAAATAGAAAACATAGCGAGCGAATACCCGCATATCAGAGAGTGTGCATGTATAGGGGCGGATGACCCGAAGCAGATCGCCAGATTGAAAAAGGCGACTTTAGAAACGGCAGAAAGAAAGAATGTATATTTTTACGGATTCGAAAATCCGCAAACGGTTATTTTAATTTCTAATGACAGACGAAATCCGAATGGCTGTCAGGATGCTTCATGCGCCGCAGAAAATATTATGCTTGCGGCAACATCATACGGCATCGGTTCCGTATGGTTAAACCCGTTGCAGACATTGCGGGATTGTATGCCCGTTAAGCAAGTATTAGATGATTTTGGCATATCGGACAAACATATCGTCTGGGCGACGGTGGCATTGGGATATCCGGTGAATAATGGCGTGTTATTGCAAAAAAATCCCGATGTGGTGAAGTATGTATAAAAAACTTGCGTCCCCATTCACGGTTTTATCAAGGGTGAAAGGAAATCGGTTAGGTCGTGAATGGTAATGTGTCCCTGCTGATTGTCTTG
>CAJOQZ010000027.1 GCA_905236585.1 uncultured Lachnospiraceae bacterium | reverse complement strand
TCACCGTCCCCGCGGCTTTTCGAGCCGCCCATTCCATCGGAGAGCGCCACTTCACTTTCTAAAATCAGGCTGTCCGTCACCTCGCCGTCCTGCCATTCATAATAGGAAAGATTTAACTCATGATCTAAAGAGGTAACGAAAAAAATCTGCTTGTAGCGGTATATCCGCCATGAAGATATCGTATCCGCAATCGACCGGTACACCGCGTCCGGCGCCAGATACATATAGAGGATGTAGCGCGTAAACGGGTGCTTCGTCTTAATCACGATCTCCGCCTTTTTTCGCGCCTCGATGATTTTTCGTTCGGTCATGGAACGGATCTCCTCCGCGATCTCGTCCCGCATTGCTTCGTATTCAACGATCCGCGTCGCATACGAACTTAAGTCCGCGCCCCGCCTGGATTCTTTTTCCATCAGGTTGCGGTTGATGTCGATAAAATTCGTAAGCTGCCGCCTTGCCCGTAAAAGCGACTTCGCAGCACGGTCAGTATGCAGCATCACATCCTCGATCAACGCGACATTGTCATATAAAGAAGCCGCAAGAAAAACAAAATCATAGGTCGTATCGACGAGTTTGTCATGCAGAAACGGGCTTTGGAAATCATACCACTCGCCCGCCGACAGGCAGTCACGTACCAGTTGTTCATCCCGCAGGATCAGCGCGTAATGAAGCGGCGATAGCCCCAGCGCGTCGACGCTTGCGACCTCCGTCTTCGAAAGGGCAATATGCGACAGCAGTTTCTCGTAGATTTCCGCCATTTTTTCGTTTTTGTATTTTGCGAAAAATCCGCACAGCCGCCAAAATTCCTCAGTCGTCATATCCTGCCCGATCACAGACAACAGTGCGTCATAATACTCCTTGTCCTCAAGGCGGATGCATAAAAAACAAAGGATCATGCATTCGCCTTTGGTTAAGCGTTCCTTTTTTTTCAGATTGATATAGGAAGGGATCAGCGCCTGCGTCATGTAGAACGCGTTCGCATTCGAAATGTCCGCGATATAATCCTCGTAGAACTCCTCTTCGGGACGGCGCAGTTTTGCAAGCAGGTCGTCCGAGACCACGTCAATCAGCCCCTCGATATAGCGGTAATACGCGCCCTCGTCGCAGAGGCGGTAGAGGTTTTTCGCTTTGGCGTAGCAGACTTCCGCGGAGAAAAAAGGATACTCCGCGATCTGTTCCAATAAAAGCGCATAGCGGTCGTTTAAGATGCCGTTCTCCTTGAAACTCGCCGTAATCCTGCCAAGCATCCACCCTAACGTGCGCTCAAAATCATGCCGCGCCCCCTTGTCGGACGCCACCAGCACGCGCTGCATGTTATGCAGCAGCGTAACAAGTTCCTTGCCGGTCGTATCGCGGGGCGCCACCGTCCGCCCGAAGATCCTCCGTTCCCCCTGCTCGGAAATGAGATGCACATTGTCGCCCGCGTTCTCCTGGAACACCATGTATTTGCAGATATCGCAAAGCGGCAGACGGTTGTCTTTGCCCCAGTCCTTGTGGGACGGATGAAAATAGATCGCCTCATCCGTAATGAGCGTCCCGTTTCCCTCGAGACGGAATGAAAAAAACGTGCCGCTGTACGCATACACAAGCGGACGCTCCCCCGCAGCAATTCCGTAGGTATCCAAGTATTCTTCGGTGTTATTCAGTTGTGCAAAATCAAATACCAGACTGTGGAACTCCTTAGTATCCGCAGTCAGGATATCTTCGTATTTTTGCATATTTCCCCTATAGATAGTTTCAATAACGGAACGGAAAAAAACGCCATTGCAGACAAACCGGCCTCCTACAGCAGTTCGTCGAGCGTGCTGCCGTACGGCGGTAAAAATTCGTAAACGAAGTCCTTGACTTCGGGAAGGTCTTCCATCAATACTTCAATCGTCTTTCGCGTGCTTTTTTCCGCGGTACGAAACTCGGTATTGCCTGATTTTTCTTCTTCGATACATTTTATGAGGGCAGAAAGTTTGTCCGCCGCCTTGACCAGCCTTCGCATATACCGTTCTTCCTCGGTATCCTCCGACTTGAAGATCTCCTCAAACGCCCCCCGCATCTCGGACGGCAGTTCATTCAGCAGTTTGTATTCCGCTATTTTCTCCACATCTTTATACGCGTTCTGAATCTCGGAATTGTAGTATTTTACCGGTGTCGGCATATCCCCCGTGATGATCTCGGACGCGTCATGGTACAGCCCGATCAGCGCCGCCTTGTTCGCGTCAAGATGCTTGCCGTACCGTTCGTTCCCCAAAACACAGAGCGCATGGGAAAGCATGGCGACCTCGAGGGAATGCTCGGAAAGCGTTTCGGCGCGGGAGTTGCGCATCAGCGCCCAGCGTTCGATATATTTCATACGGGAAATCGTAGCAAAGAAATTATGTGTCATGGCTTTTTATCCTCCTCTAACAGTATAAAATATTTTTTCCGATTATGCCACCTTAACTTTTGGCTATAGTGTCAAATGTTAAAATATGCCTCGAGCGTGCTTGAAAGGCTATTTGACTTATTGACACGCCTCTTAATGAGCGCTCCGTAACTAAAAAATTTACACCGCAAAATGAAATTCTTCTTATCCACCCTTGCCCTGCGGCGGTGAATGCCGTAAAATAGATAGCAGATTGCGACGGTTCGGACATCCGGACGGATTCGTTGTTTTTTTACACAAAGGGGGAACGACTTATGGATACCAATCAGACTCGTCCGCGCATCCTGATTATTGACGATATGGCGATCAATCAAATGCTGTTATCTTCACAACTTGGCGCACTTGCGGTAGAAACGGACTGCGCTTCCAGCGGAGCAGCAGGAATCGAAATGTTCCAAAAAAATCAATATGACCTGATCCTTTTGGACCAGCATATGCCGGATATGGACGGTTACAAAACTTTTGAAAAACTAAATGAAATATTCAGGGAAAGCGGCAGATCCGTCCCCGTCATCTGCGAAACGGCGGATGATTCGGCGGACGCGGCAAATCGGTTGAAAGATGCCGGTTTTGCGGAGGTTCTTGTCAAGCCGATCGACTTCGGCGAACTGCATGATATGATGGTCCGTCATCTTGGCGACAGGTACGCGGCTGTCGGCGCATCTGCCTCCGATACGCAGGCAAGCGAGGAAGATATCGAAGAAGCGCTGCACCGTCTGCCGAGTTGGCTGCATTCCGTTCCGGGGCTGGATGTAAGAAGCGGGATAAAACGCTGCGGCGGAAGCGCTTCCGATTATCTCGACGCGCTTGCTCTTTTTGCCGCATCCATTGACGAGAAGACCAAAACCGTCCGCTATTATCTCGAGACGAACAACGACACGATCAATACCCTGCGGCTGCATTCCTTAAAAAGCAGCGCACGCCTGGTCGGCGCCGTCACACTCGCCGAACAGGCAGCCGCTTTGGAACTTGCCGGAAAAGTCGGCAACCATGAATCTTTAGAATCCGGCGTCGAGGCATTGATCGCGCACTATCAGGAGATTGAGAAAGTCTTAAACGACCACTTGAAGAACCGCAGACGCAACGCGGAACTGAAGGCGCCCATCTCGGATGAGACTCTTTCCAATACATTTTCGGCTTTGCGGGATGCCGCCGAAAAAGAAGATTTCAATACGATCGACACCCTGCTTGACGGACTTGACGGGTACCTCCTGGAAAGCAAAGAAGCGGTTCTTGCGGAACGGCTTCGGATTGCGCGAAGGAAAGAAAACTTAGAGGAATTCATTCATATTTTGGATGAGTGACGAGGATCGGAGGATAGGCTTATGGCGTCAGAAAAAGAACTGAATGTAAATCTGTTGGAACGACTGAATTTGATTGAGCGGATCAAAGCCGTAATCGATGACGGCGGCGACCTTGAGGCGGTAAAGCGTCAGCTTAATTTTGAAGAAAAGCAACTGGATCGAATGCTTTATCAGAAGCCGCCTTTGACGGAAGAATAACTAAAGTATACTTATTTTAAGGAGGAGAACCATGCCATTTATTGATTCGAAAATTTCTATCCCTGTATCAAAAGAGAAGAAGGATGCCATTAAATCACAACTCGGACAGGCTGTATCCGTATTGGGCAAAACGGAAAGTTATCTGATGGTCGGCTTTGATGATGACTACGATCTGTATTTTGCCGGAGAAAAGGTGGATAAGGGCGCTTATGTATCGGTTGCTTTGTATGGGAACGCATCACCGGATGCCTATTCCAAGATGACCGGGAAAATCTGCGATATTTTTAAGCAGGAACTTGATCTGCCCGGCGACCGGATTTATGTCACGTATCGAGGAGTGAATGACTGGGGCTGGAACGGGAGAAATTTCTGATTCCTCTGCATAGAAAGGAGCAATCCGAAGAATAAAGAAAAGCAAAAATGGCGCAGCATTTAATCGGCTGCACCATTTTTTTGCATTTTTTCTAACCGCTTTCTAATCCGAAATATCCAGATCCATTGCCACCGCAAAGGAATAATCGGGATACGCCGTCTTTACTTTTTCCAATACTTTTTCGTATACGATCTTCCTGTCGGGAGCGGCAAAATCAATAATCACATCAAAGGTAATATGCCGATCCTTTTCATAGAGGTAGAAGCCGTGCATCTGCATGATAAAATCTTCCGACATCACAAGCCGCGTGATGTCATTGCGGATGCGCATTGCCTCGTCGCCCTTGGTATTGATCGAATAGATGCCGACCGCTTCCATAATCACGCCGTGGGCTTCATACACCCGCTGCTGCACCTCGCGCGTCATTTCGTCGATCTGATCCGCCGTCATGGTGTCCGGGATTTCCACATGGCAGGACGCGAGTTTCCGTTCCGGACCGTAGTCATGGATGAAAAGATCGTACACGCCGCGCACTTCGTCAACGCCTAAGACCGTCTTTTTCAAATCACGCGACAGTTGTGCATCCGCACGCTCTCCGATGATCTTGCTGATCGTTTCGGAAAGCATTTCGACGCCCGATTGAATGATAATCACGGAAATCGCCGCTCCTAAAAACGCCTCGACGCCGATCCCCGTTGCGATAAAAAGCACCGCTGCAAGCAGCGTGCTTGTCGAGATCACCGCGTCAAACAGCGCATCCTTCCCCGACGCTACCAACGAATCGGAATTTACGTTCTCTCCAGTCTTTTTCACATAGGTTCCGAGTACAATTTTGACAACAACCGCTACCGCGACGACCAGCAAGGTGAGCGCGCTGTAATCCGCCGCTTCGGGATGGAGGATCTTCTTTGCCGATTCGATCAGCGAGGTAATGCCGGCATAAAGCACGATAAAGGAAATCACGCTTGCGCTCAAATACTCCGTGCGTCCATGTCCCAAAGGATGCTCCTTGTCCGGGAGTTTGTGCGCCAATTTTGCCCCTACGATCGTGATGACCGAGGATAATGCATCACTTAAATTGTTCACCGCATCAAGCACGATCGCGATGGAATGCGACGCAAGCCCTACTGCCGCCTTAAATGCTGCAAGCAGGACATTCGCTATAATGCCGAGTACGCTGGTGCGGATGATGATCCGATCTCTGCTCTCAACAACATTCATGTTTTATTTACGCATCTTTCTTATCGTTCAATATCTCGATCACCTGTGTCAACCGCTCTGCTGTCTTATCCTCGTGCTTCTCTTTTGCGTCATCCCGAATCATCGTCAGCATTGCGGTCACCATTTTAATATCGGCTATTGTCACGCGTTATCACCCCTCTACTTCGCAACTATATTGATGATCCTGCCCGGCACATAGATCTCCTTTAAGACATTGCCGGTCAGTTTGTCGCCGAGCGCCTCTTTTGCCTTGACGATCGCCGAATCCTTGTCGGCGTCCTTTGCGATCGTAATAAGCGCCCGCGTCTTGCCGTTCACCTGCACCGCGATCTCCACTTCGTCATCAACTAAATATTTCTCGTCATATGTCGGGAAACCGCTGGAAAAAACACTTCCCTCATGCCCTAACTGCTCGTACAGTTCCTCCGCGATATGCGGCGCAAACGGAGCAAGAAGCCGCGCATATACTTCCAGCGTCTCCTTATCCACGCCGCCTTCCTTGCCGATTGCCACAAGATTGTTCAAATGCTCCATAAATCCCGAAACAACCGTATTCAAACTGAAACTGTTAAGACGCGTCGTAATGTCATAGACCAGACGGTTGCGCTCCTTTAACAGTGCCTCCGTCTCGGGAGCATCCTTGTCCTTATTCTCCTGCACCAGTTTCCACAGGCGCGTAATGAAGCGGTACACGCCGTCGATCCCGCGGTCGTCCCACTCGGAATCCAGTTCCGGCGGACCGACGAAAAGTTCATACAGCCGCAGGGAGTCGCACCCGTAATCGCTGACCAAATCATCCGGCGAGATCACATTGCCCTTGGACTTGGACATCTTAATACCGTTCTTGCCCGTAATCATGCCCTGATTGAACAGTTTGGTAAAAGGCTCCTCGAATCCGACAACGCCGATATCATACAAGAACTTCGTCCAGAACCGCGCATAGAGAAGATGCAGCACCGCATGCTCCACGCCGCCGATGTACATATCCACCGGCAGATACTTATCCGCCTTCTCTTTTGACACAAGTTCCTTATCGTTCTTATTATCCACATAGCGCAGAAAATACCACGAAGACCCCGCCCACTGCGGCATGGTATTCGTCTCACGCTTGGCAGGCTTTCCGCAATGCGGACAGGTCGTATTCACCCAGTCGGTCATCGCCGCCAAAGGCGACTCTCCGGTGCCGGTCGGCTCGTAGTTTTCCACTTCGGGAAGGGTCAGCGGCAGTTCCTCTTCGGGAACCGCGACCGGACCGCAGTCCGGGCAATGGACGATCGGAATCGGCTCGCCCCAGTATCTCTGGCGGGAAAATACCCAGTCGCGCAGTTTATAATTCGTCGTCTTCTTACCGGCGCCCATTTCCTCAATGATCTTCGGCGCTTCGACTTTCAACTCTGCGGATTCCCGGCCGTTCCAGTCGCCCGAGTTGATCATGGTGCCGACCGCGTCGGTGTATGCCTCGGTCATATTCTCGATCGCTTTGCCGTCCTTCGCGATGACCTGCACGATCGGAATGTCGAACTTTTTCGCAAATTCAAAATCCCGATCGTCATGCGCCGGTACGCACATAATCGCGCCGGTGCCGTAATCCGCCAAAACGTAATCGGACAGCCAGATGGGAATCTTCGCCCCGTTCATCGGGTTTATCGCATAGGAGCCGGTAAATACGCCGGTCTTCTCTTTGTTCTGCAAACGATCGACGGAAGATTTCAACGACGTCTGATAAATGTAGTCCTCCACCGCCGCTTTTTGCTCTTCGCTTGCCAAAGAAGCCGCCAACCCATGCTCCGGCGCAAGCACCATGAATGTCGCGCCGTAAAGCGTATCGGGGCGCGTCGTATATACCGTGATCGCCTCATCCCGCCCGTCAATGGCGAAATTCACTTCCGCACCGTAACTTTTACCGATCCAGTCTGTCTGCATCTTCTTGACCTTTTCGGGCCAGTCAAGGCCGTCGAGGTCATCCAAAAGCCGGTCGGCGTACGCCGTGATCTTAAGCATCCATTGCTTTAAGTTCTTCTTCGTCACGTCCGCGCCGCAGCGTTCGCATTTGCCGTTTACGACTTCCTCATTCGCAAGACCCGTCTTACAGGACGGACACCAGTTGATCGGCATCTCCTTTTGATATGCAAGACCCTTCTTAAACATCTGCACAAAGATCCACTGCGTCCATTTGTAGTAGTTCGGATCGGTGGTGTTCACTTCCATATCCCAGTCGTAGACCGCGGCGATCTGCTTGATCTGCCTGCGGATATTGTTAACATTCTCCTCGGTGGAAACCGCCGGATGGATGCCGTGCTTGATCGCGTAGTTCTCCGCGGGAAGCCCGAACGCGTCCCACCCCATCGGATGGATGACGTATTTGCCATGCATCAACTGATAGCGGCTCCATACGTCAGAAATGACATAGCCGCGCCAATGCCCGACATGCAAACCATTGCCGGAGGGATACGGGAACATATCGAGACAATAGTATTTTTCTTTTGTCCCGTCGTCCACGTTGATCGGATCGGCTTCCCATTTTTCGCGCCACTTTTTTTCTACGGCTTTGTGATTATATGGAGTAGTCATATTATGCTTCTTCCTTCCCTGCTAAATCCTTCCTTGCCTCTACCTCTGCCGCCTGGACGTCCGCCGGAGCCGGCTGATATTTCAAAAATTCATAGGAAAAGTCGCCCGCGCCGCCGGTCAAAGACCGAAGCTGCGTACCGTAGCCATACAGTTCCTTATATGGGACCTCGGCTTCGATCAACTGATTGTCATTCTCCGTCGGATTCAAGCCCATCACCCGCGCTCTGCGCTTATTCAGATCGCCCATGACGTCGCCGGTGTTCGCATCGGGGCAGACCACCTTAAGAAGCGCGATCGGCTCCAAAAGAATCGGACGCGCCTCCATCATGCCTTTTTTCAGGCACATCCGCGCCGCCGTCTTGAACGCCTGCTCGGAAGAATCCACCGGATGATAGGTGCCGTCGTATAATTCCGCCTTCACGCCGACAACCGGGTACGCCGCCAGAGGTCCCGCCGCAACGGCTTCGGTCAAGCCCTTCTCTACTGCCGGGAAGTAATTCTTCGGCACCGAGCCCCCGACAACGCTCTCGGTAAATTCGTACGCTTCATCCAAATTGCCCGACGGCGAGAACTTGATCTTGACATGACCATACTGTCCGTGTCCGCCGGACTGCTTTTTATGCTTGTATTCCACATCGGAACTGCCCTGAATCGTCTCTTTGTACGCGATCCGCGGCTCTTCGAGATTAATCTCCACCTTGTACTTATCCTGTAATTTTGCTTTTACCACGTCAAGATGCTGATCGGAAATGCCGTAGAGCAGACTCTGATGGTTCGCGGGGTCGTTCTCGATCCGAATCGTCAGATCTTCCTGTGCCAGACGCTGCAGGGAGGTCGCCGCCTTGTCCTCGTCGCCCTTTTTCGTCGTATAGCGCATATACGTATACGGAACCGGGATCGAAGCGCGGATGTAAAGGATCGGGTTCGCCTTCGTCGAGAGGGAGTCGGTCGTCGTAGTCTTCGCAAGTTTTGACAGAGCGCCGATATCGCCAGCGTGAAGTTCCTTGACCTCTTCCGCCTTTGAACCGCACATTACGTAGAGTTTGCCGATCTTCTCCTCCATGTCCTTATGATGGTTGAAAAGAACATCATCGGTCTTCAAAACGCCGGAGTTTACTTTTATCAGCGAATATTTGCCGACAAACGGATCGACGATCGTCTTGAATACATAAGCCGATTTCGGTTTGGAAAAATCATAATTCGCGGCAAACTGCTCGTTCGTCTTCGCGTTGATTCCCAAGCACTCGCGCTTTTCGGGCGACGGCAGATATTTTACGATATCGACCATCAGCGTATACATACCGCGGGCCTGGGTATTGGAGCCCATCAGCACGGGAACGATGCTCGTGTCGGCCACGGAAACCCGAAGAGCCTGCCGGATCTCATCCTCCGAGAATTCCTCGCCGCCGAAATAACGGTCCATCAGTTCTTCGCTGGTCTCGGCCACGGCTTCCATCAGCTCATCCCGGTACACGGAAAGATCATCCGTATATTCCGAAGGCACATCGATCTTTTCCACATCGCCCTTATCCGTCCATTTTTTCGCTCTCTGCTGGATCACATTGACATAACCGTCCATCGAAGCGCCGTTTTTGATGGGCAGATGGAAGGGAGCGATCTTCTTTCCGTAGAGTGCGCGGAGATCCTCGACGATCTTGCGGTAATTCGCTTCTTCATTGTCCATATTGGTCACGAAGATCATACGGGGGAGCTTATTCCGTTCGCAGAGAGCCCAGGCCTTTTTTGTCCCGACCTCCACTCCGGCCTTTCCGTTCACCACGATGATGGCGGCATCCGCAACCGAAGCGGCCTCTTCCGCCTCACCGACGAAATCGAAATATCCGGGGGCGTCCAGGAAATTCACCTTCGTGTCATCCCAAATGATCGGTATTACAGAGGTATTGAT
>CAJOQZ010000026.1 GCA_905236585.1 uncultured Lachnospiraceae bacterium | reverse complement strand
TAGTTGTGCAGCCGCAAGAGTTCCTTTTTGTAGACGACCGCAGCCTGCGGACCTGTCGCCTCGTCCTCTGAGATTACGGCGGCAAGCCCGCTGCGGGGAACGAAGTCGCCTTTGACTGCGGATAATATTTCCCGGCTTGCGGTAAATGCGCGGCCGATCCTGCCCGTGCATGGCTTCGATTCAAAAAATGCAAACACCGGACAGCAGGAGAGGGCGTTTAATTGCCTTCCTATGTCCATAAGTTCTTCTTCCTCTGCCATAAGGGAATAGAGGTTCTCCGCCAGGTCGATGGTAAGACCCGGCACATCGCCCGAAAGTTCTTCGTATATTTTCAGATAATTGTTGTCCATCTCGGGCGCAACGGCAAGCAAAAGACAGAAGAAGGAAAAGCCCCGGAGTTCGTATTCCGCCGCAATATTCGTAATGCCGATGCCATAGGTCAAGGGAACCTCTTTGCCCTTTGAGATAACGCTTCGGTTGGCAAGGATGCGAAGCCCCTCCGAAAGCCGGATCTTGATATCCTCTGCATCATCCTCCGACGCATATGCATCCAGAAACATATCCATCCAGCGGATGTAGGCAACGGTTTCTTCCATGCCGTTTGCAAATGCGGCATTCCTTTTTTCTACGTCGATAAAATCCCTGTAATCCGACATATTTCTCCAATCCAGTCAAACGTCGATTCCCACGGCTTTCCAAGATGAATCTTGCTTCAACTATCGTAAAAATCGATATTTATCCGATAGTTTTGGCATCATCACAACTTCACTACTTCCGAGCCAAAGGATGTTCGCGGCTGTTATGGGTTGGCTTAAAATGCAATTTTATATACTACCTTGATCGGCTCTTTCACATTCGCTGCAAACACATCTCCATCGGAAGGCTTCCCGACAATGCTCCCATAATGCACCGGAATCGCCACGTTCGGACGTATCGTATTCACAAGATCCGCCGCTTTTTTGGCATCCATCGTATATGTGCCGCCGATAGGAACAAGCGCTATTTCGCATTTCACAGCCTTTGCTTCCTTTGTTGCGTCCGTATCCCCGGCGATATATATGCGGTTGCCGTCTGTCCGCAGCACATAGCCTACCCACTCCGCCGACTTCGGATGAAATGGCTTTAAGGTGTTGTATGCAGGAACCGTTTCAAACTCCAATCCGTTAATCTCCCGATATACTCCGGGCTTTACGGTTTCTGTCTTTGCAACAGCATCGGATACCTCTATTGCCTTATCTGCCATCTTCTCCGGCACCACAAGAATGCTGTCCGCCTTTGCTGCCTTTCTGATGTCTTCGGGCGAAAAGTGATCATAATGGTCGTGGGTAATAAGGATATAGTCCGCATCATGAATTTCATCATTGATTGCAAGCGGATCAACATAGATTGTTCCTGCTCTTGATGCAATCCGTATGCTGTTTTGCGTGTTTACCTTGATTTTATCAATCATGAATTGTTACCTTCCTTTAATTCACGTATAAAAAATAACTTAAAAATCCCATCTTCTCCGTGATATCTGCAAGCAGTCAAAAATGCTTAATCCAAAGCAACCGGGTCCCAGCCGTAATCTTTGTAAGCCGTAATATTCAATCCGTTGGCGTCAACATAGGCTTTGATAAATTCCGCCCGGATCTCTTCCATTGCATCACGGTCTGACTGTACTTTGGCAAAATCCTCATATTTGTCTCCGAAGATCCTCTTGGCGCTCGGGAGATAATTTGATCCGTCTTCCACCGCTTCAAAATCCGTCACGGCATAACTTCCGTCATCATTTTTTTGAAGGTGAAAAAGTCCCGGATGATTCCCGCCGGATACCATCTCCAGAGTCTCCCCGTTCAAATTGTAATTGATGACCCAAAAATCGCCCCACACCTTTGTATCATCCGGATCGGTATCGTCCGTATCGACTGTTTTCAGATATGGTATGGAAACTTCTGCGGCGGAATAGTTCGAAGCAATGTCATTCGTAAGATAATCGCATATTGCGGCGATCGCCGCGTCTCCGTCGTAGGTATAAGCCGGAAGCGCCTCAGACGCCGCACCGTCCGCACCTTCGGAATCTTCGACATCTTCCGCCTCATCAGCAGAATCGCTCTCCCCGGCATCCCCCGCCTCATCAGCAGAATCGGACTCTTCGGCATCCTCCGCCTCGCCGCTTGCTGCGACGTCTCCTTCGGCGGCGTTATCCTTCGCTCCCGAATTGCTGCCGCAGCCGCTTACGGCAAATGTCAGGATCATCATAAGTGTCATAAATATGTATGTTTTCTTTTTCATGCTGCATATCCTCCCATATTGAAATTATAACTTTCTACACCCCTAAGGTCAATGGATGTTCCTATTCGTGACATATCTAACTGCCTCTTTCTCAACAGTATATCTGCCTAAGCGGTATATGCTCTATTTCACCCGCCATGTCCCAAGCGAATCCTGTCCTTGAAAAAAAGACGTATTTATAGCAGTCGAGTCCCGCTGCTTTTACCTGACGGATTTCTTCTTCGGCTTCTTTCTTAGATATTTTCTTTTTTTTGAATTTGACCTCACAAAAGACATATCCTTTTTCATCCAGCGTAACAACATCAAACTCACCATTGGTACGCGTCTTGGGGTCGTCATAGTAATATTTTCCTATCTTCTCAATGACCGGAGTGATGTTTCCGAGTCGGTTCTGCCTGATCAGATACTGTCTGCATATTTCCTCAAATTTATGCGGAACGTACTTTTCCTCAAAATCCGACGCAATATATTTGTCATAGAACACATCGGAATCCATTATCTTAAGTTGGGAAGAATACTTAAAAATATATTTGAAATAAAACAGCGAAAGGTTATCACAAATATAATATCCGGCTTTCTTTTTGTTTTTCTCGTCATTGATCGGAGCGATCTTTTCCACAACCTCCATCCTGATAAGTTTTTCAAGGACATCAACAAGCGTAGGTCCGCTTGAAACATGGGATTGCGACAGCAGGTCGCTGTATTTGGAAAACCCTCCGGCAAGTGCCGCAAACACTTCATTTGCATTTGCTATCTTGGATATTTCAGCATTTAAGTACATGGAAACTTCATTCTCAAGACGGGCGCCCGGCGAAGCGATCAGATCAATGATATTATCCTTTACGCTTTTCTTATCATCAACCAGTCTGTTAAAATAGGGGATGCCTCCAAAAACAGAATATATCCTGACCTTATCCTCATCTGACATGTCAGGATAGAACAATGCGGACTCATAATAATCCATTTGCTTAAGATCAATCACCAGATCCACTCTTCCGAACAAAGGATTGGCGTGGGCAAGCAGGGACTTCATTATATCAACATAGGAACCGAGTATAATAAGTTTCAACTTCGTGGTATCACGATATTTATCCACCTGTGACTGAATAATGCTGTCCAAACCTTTTACATTTTCCCTCAGATATGGATATTCATCCAGAACAAAGATAAGGTTTTCATCTTTTGACAACGTAAAAACATAGTCCAGCAGTTCTTCAACTGACGTATATCCCAATTTAGGCAGTCCAAAGGTTTCAGACACTACGTCGCATATGCTTTGGACATTGCTCGCTTCTGTTACCTGCTTGCATTCATAGTAGATGCTCTTTATCGCAGACTCTTTGAGCGCCTGTTTGACAAGTTCACTTTTTCCTACTCTTCGTCTCCCGTATATCAGAGACATACGCATATCTTCTGAAGCAATTTCTTTCTTCAGTTGCTTAAGCTGTATATTTCTTCCCAAAAACTGCATTTTATTCGATCCCTTCCGACTCGGTTTGAACCGAGTTAATTGTATTATAAATGGAAACGCATTTTTTGTAAAGATTAAACGCCAACCCTACCTCACCCGGATATCCGTGATCGCTACCTGATCTCCGGTCAGCGCCACAAAAACCTTATCCGCTTCATCCGTTATGGTCGTAATGTTTTCCATCTCTATCCCGAGATTTTGGGTCTTTAAGATGATGCGGCTGCCCTTCTTTCGGAAGGAAGCCTCGCATTCCATGCCCTTTTTATTTATCTCTTTCCATGCATCCCACCCCAAAAAGTCATCTGTTTTCCTCATGCGGATGCTGTTATGCGCGAATGTATCATCTCCTTCGTATTCGCCGTAAATCTTAATGAGTCCGTATTCCCGGTAGTTCTTGCCGCCGACATTTCCGTCGTCGGAGGAAAAGATCACAAAATACGGGCAATGCCATACAAAATTTGCACCCGGCAGGCTCATGGTATGGAAATTGATCTTAAGACGGTCTTTTAATTCAATCCCTTGCGTGTACGCCGAGCGGGTTCTGTCTATCTGGATATTTTTAATATCCGATTCCATGCGGTCGGTATAACCGGTGATGCCTACGATCCGCGGAATATCATCCGGTGCGACCGTTTCACCCGTCTGCTGCGACGAAATATCTTTGATCCTGCAATTTTCGCCCGTAACGGCAACATAGGAAGCCTTGGAGCCGCTTGGAAGCGCAACGATCACTTCTTTTTCGAAGAATGGACTGCTCATCACAAGTTTCAAATGATCTTCATATCGACCCATCCGAATCTCATATGACAATTCCTCATTTGATGATAATATAGCGCCCTCACGGCTTTTAACCGTTTCCTTAAATCTCCTTGCCTCGGTCGCGATGCTGTGCTCATCGAACCAAAGTTCCCCGTATTCCGTATATCGATAGGCTTCAATCGCCCTCTCATTGTCATGGACGCGCCGGTCATAAGAGTCAAAAAGAATAATGGAAGGCGCCCAAAAATCATTGGCCTCATCGTCCAATACCGGCTCGCATGAAAAACGAACCTTCGTTATCTCCTGTTCGATAGGAATCCCGATAGAAATCTGTTCTCTGTATTTTTTGCAGACAATTTCTTTTTCCAATTCGAAGGCGCTTTCGGACGCCGTGTTTTTACTGTCTTCATCAAGGATCTTTATCATGATCTCGGCGAACTTCGGATCAAAATCTTCTCCTTCACCTTTGAGAAGTTCCTCCCTTACAACAAAATCCGGCATATTGCGGCTGAATGTGCTGTCTGTCTTCATCAGAACATATGCATCGGCAACCGCAATGATCCTTGCAATCTCAGGGATATCCTCCCCGTGCAGGCCCTCGGGATATCCTTTGCCGTTGTATTTTTCGTGGCAATAATGGGCGCCGATCCCAAGATAGGGCAATTCCTTAATGTTCGATAATATCTCGTATCCGATCACGGGCATCTTGGCGGCGATCTCTTCTGTCTTCTCCCGATCGCCGTTATTCCTGAATATTTCATCATCCGGGATGCCCGCCAGCCCGACATTATGAAGCAAAGCCGCATAATACGCTCTTTTACAGTCCTGTTCATTCATCCCGCTAAGTTCGGCAATTCTTTTGGCGCATTCGGCAACCCTGACGGAGCAGCCCCGTATCGATTCATCCTTTTTTTCAACCGCCGAGACAAAAGCGGTCGCCGTCTGGTCAAACAGCCTCTGCATTCTGTCATTTTCGTCC
>CAJOQZ010000025.1 GCA_905236585.1 uncultured Lachnospiraceae bacterium | reverse complement strand
TCCTCAAAATATATCGAATAAAGGTATTTGACGTCCGACGCATCCTTGACGCGGTTCAGATCGAGACGCGCCGTCTCGTAATCCTCCCCCATTGTCCGTGCGGCGATCATGTCCCCGATATCATAATCATCAAACACATAACCGGCGGATTCCACAACCATTTCGGCATAGCGGACATAACTTTTCAATACGTTGCGGTTGAACTGCACGTAGCCGATAGAAGCAATGATAAACGCCAGCGCTACCATCGATACGGTAGTTATTACCGCCATCTTTTGTCTGATTCCCAATCCTTTTTTCATCATTCGTTCTCACTTTCGTATTTGCCGTATATTTCACTCGCCGATATTAACGTATCCAGCGGGAGTTTCACACCGGTTCTTCGCATGGTATCTGCGTTGACGACCAAAAACGGAGCCGTCGCGTATTGCTGGGGCAGATCGGCAAAGGACGCTCCCTCGCGATACTGCTTCAAGGTGTCCGCCGCAAATCTGCCGATGTTCTGATAGTCGAGCATCTCCACCGCCGCCAGCGCACCGCATCGCACGTCCTCGGTGCTGTTGATTGAAAAGACGGGGATGCCCGCTTCCATGAAGGGCTCCAGTGCCTCGTCAAAGTCCTCCAAGCGAAGGTAGGACGTCGTCAGCACATAGGCGTCGATCCCCGCGTCCGCCAGTTTCTGATGCGCGGCGCACATCTCGGAAAAATATGTCTGGTAAGCCTCCTCGGTATCCTCAAACTCGTCCGAGACGGATTCGCTGACTACCTTTTTCCGGTAACGGTCGGCGTAATCATCCAAACTTGCCGCCCCGCTGTATATATATGCTTCCGGATCATCTCCATTATACACGATTCCGATTTTTTTCGGGGAAAAAATATCATCCATGACCGAAAGCGCTTTTTTATCCACGCCGTCGTTGACATGCGCCCACGCACGCGGATCGCCGGAGGTTTCGGCTCCTTCGACAATATGCGACCCCACCGGATCGCTTGCGATAAAATTCATGTACGGAACGTCGCACGCCTCCTTTACGGTAAGCCCCGCGCTCGTCCCCATGGTGATCATAACGTCAATGCCCTGTTCGGCGATTTGCTCCGCCAGCGCCTCCTGCAGTTCTTCCTCCGACAGAGCGGCGTACTCCCCCGCCGCCAGATCAAAGTACCCGTCTTCGCCGAACTCGTATGTATCGCTCTTTCCCGCGCAAAGCGCATCCCAGACGTCGCGCGCGCTGTCTCCCTGCGACAGTCTCGCCAGCCGGTCCGAGACGATCTCATGGTCTTTGACCAGCGCCATCCCGATCTGATAGATCTGATAGTCGAACTCATAATAATCGCCCGCCTGCGCATAACCGATCTTTAATTTGCCCCTGTCTGCCTTCGTCTGCTCCGCGAAAAGGCTTAAGGGCAGCACAAACGCCGCCGCTGCCGCACAAATCGCACAAAGCAGGATGACCCGCAAACGCATTTTCCTCATATCCTATGCTCCTTCTTTATGCTCCGGCGGCGGGGGCTCCTTTTCTTCCGATGCCGTTCATCAGGGCGAACAGGATGCACGCCGCCGCGATCAGAACCGCCACTACCGCAAGTCCTCCGTTGCCGTACATCATTACCACGCCGAAGATGACGGGCGCCGCCGCTCCGATCATGCTCGAGAAAAATCCCTCAATCCCAAGCGCCTTGGAGAAGCCGATTTTTTTGGAAAACGGCAGACCGTATACATAGACAAACTGGATGCTCGGCATGATCCCGTCCGCAATCCCGATCAGGATGACGATCAGCACCGCCACCGCGACGAAATTATGAATCGCAAAGATGAAAAAACTTGCCGCTAAAATCAGCAGCACCATCGGCATCAACGCCGTCGCCGGTATCTTTTTCGTCAGGCGCGGGCACAGCCACGTCCCGATGTAGGCAGTCGCAATTCCGTACAGGAGCATGACATAGCCGATCACATCCGTCGTCACGCCCTCCCCGTTCGCATATACCGGGAAGAAATAATCCACAAACATCATCGTAAAGAAATACGGGATGATAATAAACAGGATGTATGCCGGGAACCGCAGGTCAAACCGCTGCGCACCCGCCTCGCCGCCGTCCGTCGATGCTTCCGGCTCGTCCTTCCGGGGCGCCGCATTCATTCCGAAGAAGAATATGAGGCAAAAAACGATGATGCCAAGTCCCGTCATAACCACATATGCTCCCGAATATCCAAAGATGCTTGCGATAAGCGCTCCAAGCGCCGCCGACGCGGAAAAGCCGACAATGATCCCCGCGTTCGCTCCAGCCGTATATGCCGGCATGTCTCTTTCCGACGATACAACGACGGCGTAGATATCAATGCCCATTTTCGCGAAGCCAAGGCCCGTTCCCATGATCATCTGCGCTAAGATAAACGGGATCGGCTCCCTCGCAAGCGAAGACACAAACGTGCCGACGATCATTACGATCATGCCGCCGAGGGTTGATTTTTTCCAGCCGAACTTCCCGATCACGCTGCCCGAAATGTAGGACGTGATCATCGAGATGAACACCTGCGCCGAAAGCGGAAGGCTCATCAATATCTCATAGGGAATTTCTCTTCCGAAAAGAACCACCGGCTGATAAATCTCTGCTAAGACGATGGACATAAACGCCACCGACATATAGCGGAAGGCGGCAAAAAAGAACGAAAGCCCCCGGACAAGCCCGATATTTTCGATGGTCTGATTGTCGGCGTTTAGGTTCCAACTGCGCCGGTCTTTTTCCTCTCCGATCAACAGTCCGAGCAAAAAGATCAGTATTTCGATCGCGACCATGATCGCGGTAATCGTTGTAACAACCGCGTTGATGACGGCGGTCCGCACCTTGCGCATGATGAAGCGGTCGGACAGTTTTGCAGAAAGATAGTGCCCGCCGACTTCGCCGTCGGAAAGAAGCGCCCTGGATACGCCGCCCGATACGTCCGATTCCGTCAGTACAATCTCATCCACCTGCTCGCTGGCGTCGGCAATCGCCGCAAAATATTCATCCGCCCCGCCGATATCGC